>NZ_JBHLWA010000009.1:0-6650 GCF_042433085.1 Gallibacterium melopsittaci | reverse complement strand
CAGAGGAACTGACTGAAGCCCAAAAACAAACCGTCTCTACTTTAAGCCAACTGGCGAGTGGTTTAGCAGGCGGCTTGATTAGCGACACTACCGCAGGGGCAATTAACTCAGCAGAAATTGGTAAACGGGCGGTTGAGAATAACTATCTCTTTAGGCACGAAGCAGAACGACTACAAGAAATTAACAAACAATTAGTTAATATTTGTGCAACGGATGAGATTAGCTGTGCAGCTTTACGAAAAGAAAGGGCTGATTTGATACAGATTAGCTTAGAACGAGAGCAAAAAGCAGCACACGCCTGTCAATCAGGTAATCAAGCGATGTGTGTCGATGCAAAAGAAGATGTAGCTAAGGCAGTTCAAAGTTATCCTGATGGAGGGGCTATTCCGTCATTATCAGGGGTAGTTGTTAGTGAAAGTATGAATGTAAAAGACTTTAGAGATACATTGGATTGTATTGCAGGAAAAGGATGTGTTGAGATTCCAATGCTAGTATTGGGTGGAGCAGTTGGAGCAGGGCTAAGCACAACTAGTACGGGAGCTGCTGCTTTATCTATGGGGAAAGATATTGGCTTGTTAGTTGGGAAAAAAGCAGTTAAGTATCCGTTGCTTACAGAAATGACAGCTACAGCCATAGCTAATACAGGTTATCAATTGACACAAGACCAAGCTTACGATCCATATAGTTTATTACAAGCAGAACTTTCTACACTTTTAACACGAGGTAGAACATTAGGACAACAAATTAGTATTAATATTGGAATTAGTTCAATGGCAACACAAAATTCAGAGGATTATGGTTGGAATGCTCTTGGTGCAGTTACTGGTACATTAGGGACTTCAACAATAAATAAAGTTAATTTAAAAAATCCATTTTTAAATTCTATTTCATCTGGATTTGCTAGTGAAATATTAGGTGATTCAGAATTATTAAAAAAACAATTTAATAATACTAATAAGGCAAACAATGACAGCAAATAATTTTTATACTTCTTGTTTTAAATATTTTATCTGTATATATTTTCTTTTTTTATTGAAATATATTCTTTTTACAATAAGAATATATGTGGAAGAAGGTATTATTTTTTGGGAATGGTATTTTCTATATGATAACTTAAAGACTGCTTTAGTAATATATATACCATATTTTTTTATTAGTTTTTGTAGGTATAAATATCATTTAAAAAAAGAAGTACACTAGGAATTTCCATAAGTAAAATCAAATAGCGAGTGGTTTAGCAGGCGGATTGATTAGCAACACTACCGCAGGGGCGATTAATTCGGCGGAAATTGGTAAACGGGCGGTGGAGAATAATTTCCTTTCTGAAAAAGAGATTACTATTTTAGACAAACTTGCTCAGAAAAAAGTATTAACACCAGAGGATGTTGAACGTATTACGAGCATCAAAATGAAAGATAAAGTCTCTGATGCCTTGCTGACTAAATATCAGCAAGACCCAACATCATTAACCCCACAAGAATATCAACAACTCATGTATTGGGTGAATGAAGCGGCAGCTTGGCAACCTGAAACCGCCAAGAATATTTTAAAAATGGATGTGACAGGACCTGCAATAGAATATTCAAACCCTGAATTAGATAAGAAATACCAAGCTGCACATAGGATTTACAGTTCATTAGATTATCAATTTGGTAAATCCACTTTAGAGGGATTGGCGGTGCTTGGGAATAGTGGTAACGCAATAATTAAAGGGGTTACTACTGTTGAAACGCTTGCTAGAGGGATCAGTGATAGAGCCTTTATCACTGCTCTGCAAGCTGAAAAGGCAATGGGTAAAATTTCGCCTGCATTACAATGGTTAGAAAAACATCCTATAGCGAGTGAAACGCTGATTGCAGGAACAGTTTCAACGGGGTTTGATATTTATAATGGAAATATATCTCTAAATGATAAAGATAGCCTAGCGAAGCTCCCTCTTAATTATGCTTTAGCTGGCGTAATGGCAGGAAAGACATTAGGACAACAGTTGTCTATTAATGCTATTTATCAAGGACTTGTCAATATTAATGACAGCTCAAAGAGTAATCCTGATATTTTATATTCCTTAACAGGAGCGTCTGTTGGTATAGCTGCTTCAAATGTAGCTGATTATATTTTGATGAAAAATAAAACAGACGCAATTATAAGACAGATTCTTTCAAATAGCATCAGTTCATCTATAGATAATAAGCTCAGTTCACCTAAAAATAATGAGGAGAAAAAATGAAAAGATATTTATATATTTTTTTATCATTTCTTATAATTTATATTGGTTTTATTATGGTAGAAGAACTATATTGGATAATATATTATGGAAAATTAAATTTGAGCATTAATATTTTTATCTCAAAGTTAAAGGAAGCTCTAATTGGGTATGGGTTGGCATATATAGCTGGAAGGATTATATTAAATAATCGGAGATAAATATATAGCAGAAATAAATAAATTAAATTCTTAAGAAAAAACAATCTATGAAAAATTAGATAGCTTAGCGAAGCTCCCTCTTAATTATACTTTAGCTGGCGTAATGGCAGCAAAGACATGGGGACAACAACTGTCTATTAATGCTATTTATCAAGGCATAACATTATCAGATAAAAACTTATCAAATGAAGATTTTATTAGGAATTTAGGTGGTTCTGCTATTGGAAGTATTTCTGGTTTTTGAATAGATAATATTTTATCAAATACAAAATTAAGTTCTCCTTTTAGACAAGTTACATCTAGCTTTATGGGAAATTATATTGAAAATAAAACACAGCCTAATAAGTTGATGGATAAACAATGAAATTATTTATATATATTTTTTGTATTATTTACATTGGACTTATTAGTGAGGATATATATATATTTATTTGACAAATATACATATCATGTTGTAGGTGATATTAATTTTTTTGAACCCATTCCAACAGCAATAATTGCTTCAATTATTGGGTATTTTATTGAAATTATATTTAGAAAATAATATAAAAATCTTTTTTGCTAAAAGATATGAATCAATTTGTGAGGCAAAATAACAGTGCGCGCGGTTACAGGGGTATTACAAGGGATAGCGACAGGTGAAACCTCACAAGCAGTGGTCGGTGGCTTATCGCCGTATGCTAATTATGCGATAAAGGAAGCCACCACTAATCAAATAACAGGCGAAGTCGATACCCAAGCCAACTTAATGGCACACGCCTTATTAGGTGCAATCGAAGCCTATGCGACTGGGAATAACGCGGCTGCAGGAGCAGCGGGTGCGGTAAGTGGTGAGTTAGCGGCTAAAATTATTAGCGAACAGCTTTACGAAAAAACACCAGACCAACTCACCGAAGCACAAAAACAAACCGTCTCCACCTTAAGCCAACTGGCGAGTAGTTTAGCAGGCGGCTTGATTAGCGACAGCACCGCAGGGGCAATTAACTCGGCGGAAATTGGGAAACGGGCTGTAGAGAATAACTATCTATTTAGGCACGAAGCCGAAGAATTAGTCCGTTTGATGAAAGAAAAAGCGGAATGTGAGGCGCAAGGGAAAAATTGCCAAGCTATTCAAGATAAAATTACTCAACTTCATCTCAAAGATATTGAACGTAATAACCGTTTAGATGCTTCCTGTCGTCAAGGTATGAGTGCAGAATGTGCAAGTGAACTGGTAACGCTATCTGCTGCCTTTAAAAGTTTTCAGGGGTATATGCTAGAGGCAGATAATCCTGTAATGAATAGCCAGTATCGCCAAGTGGCTATCCAGTATGGTGAAGCACAAAGTCAACGGATGGAAAATATTGCAAAAACTGCTCTGCTTCAAATGTCAAAAGAACAAATTGATGGTGCAGCGTTATTAACACAGTTGACCATTGATGCGGTTGTATATGGCAATGCACAAGCAAAAGAACAACTTAGCCAAATTGGACAAGAGATAAAGAAATTTGTGCAATCTCCTATTGAAACAATTAGCTCACAAACAAGAGAAACTCTCAAACAAGCAGATGAATTAGAAGCGAATGGCTATCGAAATGAAGCTGACTTACTTCGGATGAAAGTTTATTTATCTAATGAATTAGGAACTATTAGTACTGTTACAGGAATAGCGGGTATAGGAAAATTTACTGCTGACGGTATAAAAAACATCCTTGATAAATCAGTTAGTAAACTTCCAATTGTTGGAAAAACAACAAATTATGAGAACGCAACTTTTATCTATCGTTATGATGATGACTTCCTATCCATTATTAATGCTAAAAGTCAACCTAAAGCAAGAATTGATATGAATGGTAATCTGATTCCTGCAAATCCAAAAGGTAGTGGTAGCATAGAAAATCATATCAGGGGAGGAAATACCGGAAATACGCCTTATATTTCTTTTACAGATCCAAGATATACTGAACAGCCAAAAACATATGGTAGTAATAGAATTAGTGTGAATCTCACACAATTAGAGAAAGATATTCGAGAGGGGAAATTATCTGGAACTCAAATAACAAGTCATAAAGAACTAATAGTTTACCTTCAAAATAGAATAAATAATGCCGAAATAAGATATATTAATAATCCTACATTAAAGAATAAAGAAAGACTTAATGATGCAATTAAAGATTTATCAAATGCAAAACGAGATGGAGAGTGTTTAATAAAAGGATGTGTGCCAAATAATTATATTATTAAGGAGAATAATTAATATGATTACAGATAGTGAAATGCATGAATTATTATATTCTGTACCAGATAATGTGGATTATACTACTATTATTGAAGAGGTGGATTATCAAGACATGCCTCTCAATCGGATAAATAAATTACTTTATATAATTCACCATGAAGAGGATTTTAAATTTCATGATGTATTAAAAGCTGCCGGAATATTATGTTCTTTAGGGATTGATAATGGGTTTAAATATATAAAAAGCTTAGTCTTAAATAAAGATAAATATTTAAATGATAAAAGTTATGAATACTTATTAATGACTATTAAATCTTATTTGGTATCTCAAACTACTTTTGGTAACGAAAATAAAGCTAGAATAAGTATTTATCCTTGTATGAAAGAAATTATTAGACTTTCCGAAATAAAAAGATTTAGCATTGCTAGATTTTATTGGGTAATTGAAGAAAGAGATTATAAGGAATACATTCCTCTTATTAAACATTATCTATCTCACGTTATAAATAATTATCAAGAAAGATATTGGGATATTTATGATGCAAGTGTTCTTCTCTTAAAATTAGATTCTGAATTTGTTATAGAGTTATTTAAAAAAAATAATTTATTATTAAGGGATTTTAAATTAACAAATAACAATTTGAATGATAAGTAATAGTAAATTAATAGGAATAACTTATTATATATGCCTTAAGCCAACTTGCCAGTGGTTTAGCTGGCGGATTGATTAGCGACACTACCGCAGGGGCGATTAATTCGGCGGAAATTGGGAAACGGGCTGTAGAGAATAATTTCAACCTTAATTATACCAATGAAGAACTAGAGGGAATGGCGATAAATGCAAAAGCTTCAGCATTAACTAAAGAGATTGATCAAAAGGTTATTGATAAGTTTGAAAGAGAACATCCTGAGCTTATAGAAAACCTAAAAACAACAGGTGATATAGCTTCTTTCTTAGCCGATTTAACGCCTGTGTACTACTACAACTTGATATTTAAAGTCGGGGTATAGGTACGTTTGGTATGAAACACGGCTAAACCGTTTATTCCTGAATGTTGATATTGAGCAATCCAACGCCTTAATATTCGTTTAGGCACGGTAAATATACGACAGGTTAAAAAAAGACTTTCATAGTGTTCAAAATAAAAATCTACCACTTGCTGTTTAAATGTTTGGTTATGTTTGGTTATAAAAAATCTATATCTCTATCTGTTGAATAATAAGTCCAACTTTTTGGGGTCAGATCATCATAAAATGGCATTTTCTTTATCGCTTAAACCTACGTCTTCTTTGATGAAACTGTTTACTTCTTTGTAAGTTATCTGCGGGCTTACGAATCAATTTTATTGGTTCTAATTTTACTTTCTTACGACGGAATACATAATGAACACTACTTGCTATCACCAATCCAACCAATAATACGACAATCACTTCGGCATAAAGATAATGGAATTGTTGATTAATATTACTTTCCGTCGTTTGCCCATATTGTCCATCAAAAGTAACGCGTAAAAAGCCAATAACGCTATTGGCATTAAAAATGGGTTCAACAATTTGCTGTGTTTTTGCTTCACTTTCTACACCATCTAAACCTAATTGTTGGCGTATGTTTAATGAATTCTGACTTTGTGCAAGTAATTCACCGTTGCCACTGTATAACGATGCATCTAAAACAAATTTCTCTCGACTAAAAGTATTCAATAAATCCGTTAATTTCTCATTAGAAACATTATTTGCTAATAGTGTAGAAAAAAGGTTTGCTTGCTGGCGAACTAACACATGTGACAAATTAGAAACCTGATTAATACTGGCTAATTGTGAACCAAATTTGAATTGGTTAATCCCAAAGAGAATCACTACCAAGGTGATACCACTCACTAACAAAATACCGAGCAATAATATAATCCGAATACTCTTTTCTCTTACACTATACAAGTGATCTGCACCCCTAAAGTTGGACTTATTATCCAACAGACAGAGGTGCAGATTTTTTATGACCAAATATAAC
>NZ_JBHLWA010000008.1:0-69306 GCF_042433085.1 Gallibacterium melopsittaci | reverse complement strand
GGTTATATTTGGTCATAAAAAATCTGCACCTCTGTCTGTTGGATAATAAGTCCAACTTTAGGGGTGCAGATCAGCCTACTGATTTTAGTAGGCTTTTTTATTCCACCTCAGTCATAAACAATCACCAAAATACCCATTAATAGGTATTAAAAATGAAATTCCTATTTTATTGATATTGTTACTTTTTATAACACAAAATAGGTAGAAACAGTGATTTCCATCTCACTTTTAAGTTTTACCTCTAAAACTTTTTGATTAAACTCAAAAAATTGCAATTTAACCTTAGAATTATTGTGCATATTTAGCTAAAGTAAGCGATGCTTATAATTGTCTTTTCCCTTTATTCTCAAGGGATTGGGGATATCTAAACTTATTTATATTTTGTTATTAGTGAATAACTATTTATGTTGGGGTAATTATCGTGAAAACTTTCAAACAAGCGATGCTTCTATTATTAGCTGGAACTGCCACTATGGGAATGGCTACTGCACAAGCTGCTGAACAACCAGCCAACAATCCGACCACTGCACAAACTCAACCTACCGATAAATTTAAAGATATGAAATTTGATATTGATAAGGTATCTGTGCGTAATGATCTTTATGCTGAAAAATACCCATTACAGTATCAATCTTGGTTGAGTACCAAACAATCTGAAAAAATTGGAGATGCATTAGCAGAAGATCCTCGTTTAGTCGTTTTATGGGGCGGTTATTTATTTTCTGTCGAATATAATCATCCTCGTGGTCACTATTATGCAATCACTGATGTACGTAATATTTTGCGTACTGGTGCACCAAAAGATGAAAATTCAGGTCCTCAACCAGCGGCTTGTTGGACATGTAAAAGCCCTGATGTTGCTCGCTTGATTACTGAAAAAGGTGAAGATGGTTACTTTGGTGTGAAATGGGCTAAATGGGGAAATGAAATTGTCAACCCAATTGGCTGTGCTGATTGTCACGATACTAATTCTGCGGCCTTCGCTAAAGGTGAACCTGCACTTCGTATCGCTCGTCCACACGTATTACGTGCATTAGATAAAGTTGATTGGAACTTTGAACGTTCTGATAAAACAGATAAACGTGCAGCAATCTGTGCTAATTGCCATGTTGAATATTACTTCGCTGGTGATAAAAAAACCGTTACCTTCCCTTGGGATAACGGTATGAGTGTAGAACAAATGGAGGCTTACTACGACAATCTTAAATTTAAGGATTGGGTACATTCTCTTTCAAAAGCCCCAATGTTGAAAGCACAACACCCTGACTTTGAAATTTGGACAATGGGAATGCATGGTAAAAATGGTGTAACTTGCGTAGATTGTCATATGGCAAAAACTCAAGCACCAGATGGCCGTGTTTATACTGACCACAATATCGGTAATCCATTCGATAATTTCCAAAATACCTGTGCTAACTGTCACGATCAAAGTAAAGAAAAATTACAAGGTATCGTGAACTCTCGCAAAGAACGTGTTACCCAAATGCTCGTGAAACTTGAAGATCAACTTGTTCACGCTCACTTTGAAGCGAAAGCAGCTTGGGATGCAGGTGCAACAGAAGATGAAATGAAAGATGTATTACAAGATATTCGTCACGCTCAATGGCGTTGGGATTACACATCGGCAAGTCATGGTGCTTATATGCACGCTCCTGAGGTAGCCTTAAATGTATTAGGCTCAGGATTAGATAAAGCAGCAGATGCACGCCGTAAATTAGCTGTAATTTTAACGAAACATAATGTTGCTCAACCTGTTGCTATTCCAGATATTTCTACCAAAGAAAAAGCACAAGCTGCTATTGGTATTGATATGGAAAAACACAGACGTGAAAAAGATGAATTCTTAAAAACTGTTGTTCCTCAATGGGATAAAGAAGCAAAAGAAAAAGGCTTATTGCCTGCTGATGCAAAATAAATCTCATCAAGGTTGCCTCTCTCATTGAGGCAACCATAAATTCTGTATTTAGTTGAGGAAAAAACAATGAATTTCTATGCTATGTTGAAAAAATGGCTACTTGCTGGTACGGCAATCACTCTCTTTGCATTTACTTTTAATGCCACTGCAGACAATGCTACTCCTAATGCTAGCTCTAACAATACATTAACTTATCAACCACAATTGGAAAACCAACGTGATCCAAACCAGTATTGTGCTAAATGTCATAAATTTAATAACCAACAATTCCATGGCACACATCTAAGTCAAGTTAGCCCAAATACAGGCAAACCAATTACTTGTGTCAGTTGTCACGGTAAAATTTCAGAAGATCACCGCCGTGGTGTGAAAGATGTAATGCGTTTCCATGGTGATATTTTTGATGGCAAAAAACCAATGTACACCGTGCAAGAACAAAACCAAGTCTGTTTTGCTTGCCATCAACCAGAAAAATTAAGAGAAAAATTCTGGGCACATGATGTCCATGCAATGAAATTGCCTTGTGCAAGCTGTCATACCTTGCATCCAGAACATGATGCAATGCAAGATATTCAGCCAAAACAACGTGTGAAATTATGCGTTGATTGTCATGGTAAACAACAAGCTATTCGTGAAGAAAAAGAAAAAGCTAAACAACCAAGTAAGGATGCACAATGAATTGTTCACGCCGAAACTTTGTTTCAGGAATAGGGGCGTTAATGTTAGTTGCTGGAGGCAGCAATAAAACATTAGCGACCGTACTCTCTGAAGAAAAAAACAAACGCTACGGAATGTTACACGATGAACGGAGCTGCATTGGTTGCACGGCTTGTATGGATGCTTGTCGAGAAGTAAACCATGTTCCAGAAGGTGTTTCTCGTCTTGAAATTATTCGTAGTGAACCTTATGGTGAATTCCCAAATGTTGAATATGAGTTTTTCCGTCACTCCTGCCAACATTGTAGTAATGCACCTTGTGTTCACGTCTGCCCAACTGGTGCCTCATTTATTGATGCCAAAACGGGCATTGTTGATGTGAATAAAGATCTGTGTGTAGGTTGCCAATACTGTATTGCCGTTTGTCCTTATCGAGTCCGTTACATTAATCCAATTACCAAAGCAGCGGATAAATGTAACTTCTGTCGTGATACTAATTTGGCTAAAGGTAAACAACCTGCTTGCGTAGAAGCCTGTCCAACTAAAGCATTAACTTTTGGTGATCTCAATGATCCAATGAGCGAAATTTCACAAAAAGTGCGTAAAGATCAGGTTTATCGTACGAAAGTTGAATTAGGGACTGAACCTAACCTCTATCATATTCCAAGTAAACATGGGGAGATTAGACGATGAGTAGTCCATTTCATTTCCCATCTCTCGTGTGGGACGAAATTATTGCCATTTATCTCTTTTTATTAGGAATTTCTGCTGGTGCAACTATGCTGGCAGTACTATTAAAACGAAGTGGTAATGCGGGGATCAATCCAGCAGAAAATAATGTGATTCGCTGTGCTGCTATTATTGCACCAGTTACTATTATTTTAGGTTTAGTGATTTTGATCTTCCATCTAACTAAACCATGGACATTCTGGTACTTAATGTTTAACTACCACCATACTTCAATTATGTCGATGGGGGTAATGTTATTCCAAATTTATATGGCATTTTTATTGTTATGGTTAGCCTTTATTTTTAAAGCGTTAATTGCACAATTAATTGCCCGTTTTGTCCCAAAATTAACTTTTGTAAACACGCTTATTACCAAATTAGAACGTTTCAGCTCGCCAGTTGAAATTATCTTAATATTCCTTGCTGTCCTACTAGGGGCTTATACAGGATTTTTACTTTCTGCCTTGATTAGTTATCCAATGCTTAACAATCCAGTATTACCTGCATTATTCTTAGCTTCAGGTACCTCTTCTGGAATTGCTGCATTGATGTTAGCGACAGTATTGTTTACTAAAGAGGGTACCCATTCTGCTGCGTTAAATTTTGTCCATAAATTTGAATTGCCAGTAGTATTAATCGAAGCGTTTTTACTCTTTGCATTCTGTATTGGACTTTATTTAGGTGGTGGTCAAAAAACTGTCGCAATTTATAATGCGGTTGGAACAGGATTTTGGGCATATGTATTCTGGATTGGCTTAGTAGGTATTGGCTTAGTCTTGCCTACCTTGTTAAATGCAGTTGCATCTAATGCTATGAAACATCGCAAAGGTTTCGTTATCTTAGTCACAACATTAAGTTTAATTGGCGTGTTATGCTTACGTTTTTGGGCGTTATACGCAGGACAAATGACACTTGCTTAAGTAAGTGTGCATAACAAAGTGGTAAAAAGTGATATGTTGTTCTCTCAACATATCACTTTCATTTTTCTTGAGCATCTTGATATAAATAATTTATGGTCGTTGAGTTAGGATTTATCAGTTTATTATTAGTTGTAGTTTTCACTGGATGTTTAGCCTTATTACCCACTTATGGTGTATGGCGTAACAATCCATTTTTTATGCAACTTGCCCAACCACTAAGTTTACTTTATACCCTATTTACAACGATAACATTGGTTCTATTAGCTTATGCATTCGCTACCAATGATTTTTCTATTGAATATGTTGCTCAACATTCCAATTCAAAATTACCTTTATTTTATCAATTAGCCGCAACTTGGGGTGGACATGAAGGTTCAATGCTATTTTGGCTCTTTGCACTTTCGCTATGGACAGGGCTTTTTGCTTGGTTTAACCGCCATACCGATCTCCGTTTAATGACGATTACCTTGATTATTATGGGATTAATCGGTTTCTGCTTTGCACTTTTTATTCTATTTCTTTCTAATCCCTTTCAACGCTTGATTCCTGCTGCTATTGAAGGACGTGATTTAAATCCTATGCTACAAGATATTGGCTTAATTGTGCATCCACCACTTCTTTATCTTGGTTATGTAGGGTTTGCGATTAATTTTGCGCTCATCTGTGCGGCTTTGCTATTACAACAATTCAATGCCGCCTTAGCTCGTTTATGCCGCCCTTGGGTATTAGCCTCGTGGGCATTTTTAACGATTGGCATTGTTTTAGGTTCTTGGTGGGCATACTACGAATTAGGTTGGGGTGGCTGGTGGTTTTGGGATCCCGTTGAAAATGCTTCTTTAATGCCTTGGTTATTGGCTACTGCTCTCTTACATGGGCTAATTGTGTATGAAAAACGAGGCATTTTCATTTATTGGGTCATGTTATTATCCATCTTTACTTTTGCCTTGAGTTTATTAGGGACATTTATTGTCCGTTCTGGTGCTATTGCTTCTGTACATGCTTTTACTATCGACCCACAGCGAGGGCAGGCATTACTAGCGATATTTTTTCTCTTTACGATTGGAGGATTAATCCTGTTTGCTTTACGCGCAAGTAATCCGCCATCAATCGTTCGTTTTCAATGGTTAGCAAAAGAATCTGCCTTACTGATCACTAATATCCTTTTTTCCCTTGCCACATTAATTGTGTTTGTTGGCACATTTTACCCAATGATTTTTACCATGATGGGCTGGGGCAGCATTTCCGTCGGTACACCTTATTTTAATCGCTTATTCTTACCACTATTAGTTGTCTTACTTATATTGATGCTATTTGCCCCTCAATGGTCTTGGCAACAAACATCATTTACTCGTTTACGTCGTGCAAGCTATTGGTTATTACCGGCACTGCTATTAACACTATTACAAATATGGCAACAACAAGGGCTACAATTTTCTGATATTTCAGTTGTTGCTATTTGCCTATTAATTTTCGCTTGGTGGCTATTACTCAATACGCTATTTGCTCGTTGGATTAAAGATATAAAACAATGGGGTATGCGGCTAGCACATATTGGTTTAGCAATGAGCGTTATTGGTGGCACAATTAGCAATTTCTATGCCGAAGAGATCAGTGTCAAAATGAAAGCAGGCGATACTCAAACTTTACATCAGTATCAATTTACCTATCTTGGCTATCGTAATGAAATCGGGCCTAATTACACAGCAGAACGCACCTTTTTCACGGTACAACGAAATAATAAACATATTGCCCAAATTAGTGCCGAACGCCGTTTTTACGATGTACGCACCATGAATATGAGTGAAGTGGGGATTGCTTGGGGCTGGTTTGAAGATTTGTATATTGTGATGGGGAATAAATTATCGAGCGATGAATTCACTTTCCGTTTACATTATAAACCTTATATTCGTTGGCTCTGGCTAGGTGGCTTACTCATTATGCTCGGTGGTTTCCTCGCAATGTGGAATGCTAGAAAACCCAAAACAAAAGGATAAGCAATGAAACGTTGGCTATTATTCACTCCTGTGATCATTATTTTGCTTTTTGCCTTGGTCCTCTTTTTCGGATTAAACCAAGATCCACTGCAAAAAATGAAAGATCATCTTAATAAACCTCTGCCAGCATTAGTGTTATCTGATTTACAAGACAATACTCGCACTTGGCAAAATAGTGATCTACCACAAGGTCAGGTCTATTTAATTAATATTTGGGGCAGCTGGTGTCAATATTGCAAACAGGAATTTCCTTTGCTACATCACATCAGTCAGCAATACCAACTACCAATTATTGGCATTGACTATTTGGATAAACGAGAGAATGCGCTTAATACATTGGCTGAGTTAGGTAATCCATTCCAATTAAATGCTTATGATAGTAAAGGTGTATTTGCCGCAGAACTCGGCATTAATGGAGCTCCTTATACCTTTATTATTGATAAAAAAGGCATTATTCGTTATTTTTTTGAAGGTGGCGCAATTAACCAAACCATTTGGCAACAGCAAATGTTACCTTTAATCCAACAATTACGGACGGAACCTTAATGCAACGCTTTTTGTTTATTTTGCTAACTTTATGCAGTATCGCTAATGCTGAAATTGTCGATACCTTTCAGTTTCATTCTCCAGAAACACAACAACGTGCGATTGCTTTAGCAAAAACTTTACGTTGCCCGCAATGCCAAAATCAAAATTTAGTCGAGTCGAATGCAGCAGTGGCTTATGAATTGCGGCTTGAGGTTTATCAAATGGTAAATGAAGGTAAAAGTGATGATGAAATCATCAATATTATGACCGAACGATTTGGCAATTTTGTCCGCTATGATCCTCCATTTACGCTTAACACCTATTTATTATGGTTATTACCAATACTCGCTTTATGCATTGCTATCGTTGCAAGTTTGTATTATTTAAGAAAACGCAAAGTAAGTAAGCCATTAACAACGGACGAACAACAACAAATCAATGCTTTTTTACAACAGCAGGGGCATCATGATTAATTCAATTTTCTTTTCTGGATTGATACTTTTTTTAGTGATCATTGTTTTGATCCTATATTGGTATCGTCCAAGTCAAACTGTTGATTATGCCAATCAACAACTTAATCAACAGCTACTCGATCAACAACTTACTGAGAACAAAAAACAACAAAATACTACCTTATTAAATGAAACGGCCTATCGCTTTATGCAAGAACAAGCTGTTCCTTTATCTTTACCAACAGCACAACATCGTCAAAAAGCATTTACAGTCATCCTTGGCTGTGTCCTATTTTTTCTCGCTATCAGTTATTATGCGATGACCAACCGCTGGCAAACCATTACTCAACTTAATACACCAATAAAAACAGAAGCGAGGTCACAAAATCAAAATGAAGATATGATTTTGTCTATTCAACGAAAAATCCGTGAAAATCCAAATCAGGGTGAAAATTGGTATGAATTAGGGTTAGCTTATGCGCAGAATAATGAATTTGATAACGCTTTAGAGTCTTATTCCAGAGCAACAATTTTATTAGGTCGCCAACCACAAATTTTAGCTGCCGCAGCAACCGCTCTCTATTATCAACATAACCAAACATTAACAGCTCAAGCTCAACAATGGTTACAAGAAGCATTGCAACAAGATTCAAATGATACCACTGCGTTGTTGCTACTCGCTAATGATGCGTTTCAACAAGCACATTACCAACAAGCGATTAAATTATGGCAACAAATTTTAGATAGTCAACGTAAAGTTGACCGTAAATTATTGATTAATATGATGAATATTGCAGAAGAGAAAGCAAGAGTGCAATAAAACTTGCACTCTTTTTTACATTATTGATGGATCCTTGCTAAACCAGCAGCTAAATCATGAATTAAATCATCAGGATCTTCTAAACCGACATGAATACGCACTAAACTTCCTGTTAATTTGCGCTGAATATTTGGACGAATTCGTGCTATTTCTTCTGGCTGATTGACTAGAATCAGTGATTCATAACCACCCCATGAATACGCCATCGAGAACAATTGGAAATGATCCAAAAAGTTTGCCACTTGTTCATCGTTTAAACGTTGTTGTAATTCAAAGGAAAATAATCCACTCGCCCCTTTAAAATCACGCTGGAAAAATTGATGTCCTGGACAACTTGGTAATGCAGGATGATAAACTGCTTTAACTTCTGGCTGTTCTGCTAACCATTTTGCAATTTTTAAGCTACTTTCACCATGCTGTTTCAAACGTAATGCTAATGTACGAATCCCTCTTGCTGTCATATACGCCGTATCCGCATCAACCATTTGCCCCATTAAATAAGATTGTTCTCGCAGTTGATCCCATGTTCGTTCATTAGCCACCGCTGTCCCAATCATTGCATCAGAATGCCCGACTAAATATTTTGTTCCTGCTTGAATAGAAATATCAATCCCATACTGTAACGCTGGAAATAACAATCCACCTGACCAAGTATTATCCAACATAATCACTAACTCTGGATTTTTTGCACGCACCGCTTGCACAATCCCTGGGATATCACCAACTTCCATCGTTAGTGAACTAGGTGCTTCAAGAAAAACCACTTTCGTATTTTCTTGGACTAATGCTGCCACCTCTTCTGCCGATAACATTGGATCAAAAAAGGTCGTTTCTATGCCCATTTTTTTTAAAATAATTTGACAAAATTCTTGTGTTGGTTCATATGCTGCTCCCGTGACCAGGATATGATCGCCTTGCTGAACAAATGCTAATAAACTATTACTAATTGCTGCTGCACCACAAGGATACAGATAACAACCTACACCACCTTCTAACTCACACATCACATCTTGCAATGCAAAATGTGTCAATGTACCACGACGACCATAAAATAATGCTTGTTGTGCACGTTTTTTAGTCGCAATTTTCTTCTCGGCTACACTATTAAATACTAAAGAAGATGCTCGTTGGATAACTGGATTTACACTACCTTGTGTCACTCGATTGTTACGACCAGAATGGATAAGTTGGGTGTTTTTTTGTTGTATTTGCGTTACCATTATTAAACCTCTCTTGGTAAATATATAGTTCAACATTAATTGATTTGATAGATAAAAACAACTGTATATTTTCTGGGGAAAGCGGTATCTTTTACCGCGTCGAAACAACGAGCTCACATCAATAATTCGTTGTTTTATCTTAATCATTAATTAGATACTCACAAGGAGATAGTTATGGTATTAGTAACTCGTCAAGCACCAGATTTTACTGCATCTGCAGTATTAGGTAACGGTGAAATCGTTGATAATTTCAATCTTAAAAAACATATCGAAGGTAAAGCAGCAGTTGTTTTCTTCTGGCCTTTAGACTTCACTTTTGTTTGCCCATCAGAAATCATTGCATTTGATCACCGTTATCAAGAATTCAAAAAACGTGGTGTTGAAGTTGTTGGTGTTTCTATCGACTCTCAATATACTCACAACGCATGGCGTAAAACTCCAGTAGATCAAGGTGGTATCGGCGAAGTTCAATTTGCTATGGTTGCTGATGTTAAACACGAAATCGCTGAAGCTTATGGTATTGAACACCCAGCAGCAGGCGTTGCATTACGTGCATCTTTCTTAATTGACAAAAATGGCGTAGTTCGTCACCAAGTTGTTAACGATCTTCCATTAGGTCGTAACATCGATGAAATGCTTCGTATGGTTGATGCTCTTGCATTCCACGAAGAACATGGTGAAGTTTGCCCAGCACAATGGTCAAAAGGTAAAGAAGGTATGAAAGACAACCCAGAAGGTGTTGCTGCATACTTGAAGAAAAATGCTGACCAACTTTAATTAATTATTCCTATAAAACATCTAGAACCCTGTTTCTATACAGGGTTCTATCTTCATACAAACTATCCTCTTTTTCTTTTCAATCTTGACTATTTTCTACATAAAACTTGCTCTATCTAGATCAATTTTTAAAGATTTACCCTAATAAAATCTATGATTAGCTATTATATTCCTATACAATAAGCGTCATTTATAAAAATGGGGACAGATAAAATGCCAAAAATACTTCTTGTTGACGATGATATTGAATTTACTAATTTACTTGCTGAAGTCTTAATGATGGAAAGTTTTGATGTTGAAGTCGTTCATAATGGAGAAGAAGCATTAAACAAATTAGATCCTAGTTTTGAGCTAATCTTATTAGACATTATGATGCCAAAATTAAATGGAATCGAAACATTAAAACTTATTCGTCAAAAATATACCACACCGGTATTAATGTTAACTGCTCGTGGTGATGATGTTGATAGAATTTTAGGATTGGAACTAGGCGCAGACGATTATCTATCAAAACCATTTAATGATCGTGAATTAGTTGCTCGTATTAAAGCAATATTACGTCGTGTAAAAACGCCATCAATCCCAAATACGGTTACCAATAGTTTAGAAATTAATACTCTCGATGAGTCAAAAACGCTGCAATTTAATGACATCACTCTTTATCCTGGTCGTCAGCAAGTCATGTATCAAGGAAGAGATCTTGAGTTAACTGGTACAGAGTTTGCTTTATTACATATGTTAATTCGTAACCCAGGGTTAATACTTTCTAGAGAGTTACTTTCTATTGAAATTTTAGGAAAAAAATTAACTCCTTTCGATCGTGCTATTGATATGCATATGTCTAATTTACGCAAAAAATTACCACCAAGATCAGATAATTTGCCTTGGTTTAAAACACTTAGAGGTAGAGGTTATCTTTTAATTACAGATAAATAATAGTAATTTCCTTTTTACAAACCCTCATTTTTAACTCTCCTCTAAATGAGGGTTTTGTTATTAATAGATTAATTTATGAAAATAAAATTATTCAAACCATTTTCTACGCTAACAGGTCAAATATATCTATACTTTATTTTAATATTTTGTATTTCTTTTATTATTGCTGTTATTTTACCTTCACTTGACTCAAGAAATTATACTATTATCAAAGATAAAGAAGTAAATTTTTATAACAATATTATCTTCTCTATGATGGAAAGGATGGACGATAATGATATATTCCATCTTCAATCTCAAGTAGAATATCTGGAAAAAGAAAAACATCTCAGATTTGCTTTAGTTAACCAATCTGGAAAAATTCTAAATGTTAATTATCAAGATTATGCTAATTTAAAAGAATTTATTTTTCGTTCAAATAACCCACTATTCCCACAAAAAAAACAATTTGATTCTTCAGAAATTTTAGGTCCATTCCTGATTAAATTCTCTTACGAGGGACAAAAACCATCAACTTATTATACTTATTTTATTAAAAGTGTTCCTCCAACTCATCCTTTAATTAAAGAATTCTTTGATAATTCTCTCCTGATGCTTTTAGTCATTAGTATTTTTACCGCTCCATTATTATTAATTCTTTCCTACCAAATTACATCACCAATAGTGAAATTACGCAAAGCTGTAAATAGTGTGGCCATGGGGCATTTTATTATTAATGAAGATTTAGAAAAACAAGGTCCTGTAGAAATTCAAGCTGTAGGGAAAAGTTTTAATCAAATGGTAACTGCATTAGAGAACTTATTAAATGCACAAAAAAGGATGCTTTCTGATATATCTCACGAACTAAGAACACCATTAGCAAGATTAAAACTATCTGCCGCAATTATTCGTCGTCGTTATGGCGAAACACCCGAGTTAGCTAGAATAGAACTTGAAGCTGAACGTTTGGAACAAATGATTTCAGATATATTAAATATCTCTCGTCAACAAATTAATAGCCATCTTGAACATGAAATTTCTCCAATTTCAGATATTTGGGAAGATGTCATTGAAGATACTAAATTTGAATTTGAACAATTAAATAGAGAACAAAATATCCATAAAAAACTCATTATAGAAAATAATATTCAAGAACCACATCGTTATTTTATTAATGGCAATGTTTCTGCACTCGCTGGTTCATTAGAAAATATTATTCAAAACGCTAAAAAATATGGTAATGAAATTATTAAAATCTCTTTTTCTATCCATAAAGATCAACTAATTATTGGTATTGAAGATGATGGTAATGGCATAGATCCAAGTGAATACCATAAAATTTTTGAGCCTTTTTATCGTGTAGATACTGCTCGTACTAGAGAATCTGGTGGATTTGGTTTAGGGTTAGCCATCGTAGCTAATACTGTTAAACAACATCAAGGATCAATTCACGCTCATCGCAGTGAACTTGGTGGTTTATCTGTTAAAATTCATCTTCCTTTATGGTTTGATTAGTAAATCAAAAATTTTGTGATATAAATTACAAAAAATAGATTTAATCATTGAATATTTTAAAATTAATATTCTTTTTATGATTAGGTTATGTTATGGTTTCGCCCATTTGTTAATCCCATAATAATTGGAGCCCATGAATGGAAGCCTTTCATAATTTAATCAATCTAATTAACGAGCCACTGTGGAATATCGTTATTATCACCCTATTAGGTACTGGACTTTATTTCACCCTCTCACTTTTCTTCGTTCAAATCCGTTTGTTGCCACAAAGTATTCGAGAAATGCTAGGCGGCAGAAGTGTTGAACGTAAACATGCAATCACCCCATTCCAAGCCTTTGTTACTGGTTTAGCTAGTCGTGTTGGTGTTGGTAATATCGCTGGTGTATCCATTGCCATTACAATGGGAGGACCAGGTGCAGTATTCTGGATGTGGGTAACCGCTTTATTAGGAATGAGTAGTGCTTTTGCCGAATCTTCACTTGCCCAATTATTTAAAGTCAAAGATTTAGCAGGGCATTTCCGTGGTGGTCCTGCTTATTACATTACTGCTGGATTAAAACAACGCTGGTTCGGTTGGCTATTCGCTATTTCACTTATTGCTACCTATGGTTTTGTTTTTAATGCTGTACAATCCAATACCATTGCCGAAGCCAGTAATGGGGCTTGGGGATTTTCTCCACAAGCAGTTGGTGTCGCACTAGTAATCCTTACTGCACCAATGATCTTCGGGGGTATTCGTAGAATTTCTCGCATTGCAGAAGTATTAGTTCCATTAATGGCATTACTATATATTGGCATGGCTATCTATATCTTATGTGCCAATATCAGTATGTTACCTGCAACCATTAATTTAATTCTCTCATCTGCTTTCAATTTTGACGCTGCTGCTGGAGGTTTCTTTGGAGCAGTATTCTCACAAGCAATGATGTACGGAATTAAACGTGGTCTTTACTCTAATGAAGCAGGTATGGGATCTGCACCAAATGCTGCAGCTACCGCAGATGTAAAACACCCTGTTAGCCAAGGTTTAATCCAAATGTTAGGTGTTTTTGTTGATACCATTATTATCTGTACAGCAACTGCAGTGATTGTCTTGCTTTCAGGTGAGTCAATTAATTCTGGTGTTACTGGTGCCCAACTTACTCAACTCGCGATTGAACATCAAGTTGGTGCTTGGGGGAAAGATTTCCTTGCGATTGTACTCTTTATGTTTGCCTTCTCAACCATCATTGGTAACTATGCTTATGCCGAAGGAAATATCCAATTTATTAAAAACAACCCAACCGTGATTATGATTTTCCGTATGGCGGTATTAGCCATGGTCTATTTTGGTGCGGTACAAAAAATGGCGCTCGTTTGGGATATGGCGGATACCTTTATGGGAATTATGGCGATGATTAACTTAATTGCTATTTTGTTACTCTCTCCATTAGTTTGGTTACTCTTAAAAGATTACCAATCTCAACTCAAAACGACCAAAGAACCTGAATTTAAAGTGGAAAAATATCCTGAACTAGCTGCTAAAGTTAAACCAAACATTTGGCGTTAATCTTTATTACAAACAAAAACGGTAACCTCATCTTTGAAGTTACCGTTTTTATTACCTTATAAACGTAAACTATGCTTGAGCGATAATTCCTTTATGCCGCAACAAAGCATCTAACTTCGGTTCCCGTCCTCTAAAACGTTTGAACAGTTCCATTGGCTCTTCTGAACCACCTTGTGTCAGAATATTATCTAAGAAAGATTTTCCTGTTTCAGCATTAAAAATTCCCTCCTCTTCAAAACGAGAGAACGCATCAGATGACAACACTTCTGCCCACAAATAACTATAATATCCCGCAGCATAACCACCAGCAAAAATATGACTAAAGCTATGTGGTGTTCTGACCCATGTTGGTGTTTTGATCACGGCAACATCTTGTTTCACTTCCGCAGAAATAGTTGTAACTTGATCACTCTTACTTGGATCAAATTCATAATGCAGACGGAAATCAAACAAACCAAACTCTAGTTGACGTAAAATAAACATCGCTGCTTGGAAGTTCTTCGCTTTAATTAATTGTGTTAACTTCTCTTTTGGCAGGGCTTCGCCTGTTTGATAATGACTTGAAATAAATTGTAAGGCTTCTTCTTCCCAACACCAATTTTCCATAAATTGACTTGGTAATTCGACAGCATCCCATGGTACGCCATTAATACCTGATACATCACCTGTTTCAATCTTAGTCAACATATGATGAATACCATGTCCAAATTCGTGGAATAATGTTGTTACTTCATCATGGGTAAACAATGCAGGTTTATCGCCAATCGGACGATTAAAATTACAAACTAAATAAGCCACTGGCTTTTGTAACGAACCATCTATCTTACGCTTGCGACTAATACAATCGTCCATCCAAGCACCACCACGTTTATGTTCACGAGCGTATAAATCCAAATAAAAACTTCCTCTAACTTCATTCTTTTCATCGATTAAGTCAAAGAAACGTACTTCTGGATCGTAAGTATCTACATCAAAACGTTCGACAGCTTTAATCTTGAAAATTCGTGCAACCACTTCAAACAATCCTGCCAATACGCGATTTTCTGGGAAATATGAGCGTAATTCTTCATCATTAATCGCAAATAACGCTTGTTTTTGCTTTTCACTATAAAAAGCAATATCCCATGCGGCAAGTTCATCAATACCAAAATGTTGTTTACAGAACTGTTTTAGATCTGCAACTTCTTTTTCTCCTTGTGCTTTAGAACGATCTGCTAAATTTTGCAAGAAATCTAATACTTGACGTGGACTTTCTGCCATTTTTGTCGCAAGTGATAAATCTGCATAGGTTGCAAAACCTAATAATTTCGCTAATTCATAACGTAAAGTCAGAATTTCTTGCATAATTGCCGAGTTATCCCATTTCCCTGCATTCGGACCTTGATCTGATGCTCGAGTCGTAAATGCACGGTACATTTCTTCACGCAATGCACGATTTTCACAATATGTCATAACAGGTAAATAACTTGGAAACTCTAACGTAAAGCGATAACCTTCAAGTCCTTTACTTTCTGCTGAGGCTTTTGCGGCTTGCAAGGCACTTTCTGGTAATCCGACTAATTCATTTACATCAGTAATTACCTTTTCCCATCCCATGGTTGCATCTAAAACATTATTACTAAATTGGGAATTCAATTCAGATAAACGAGTCACAATTTCTGCATAACGTTGTTGTTGCTCTGCTGGCAAAGAGATACCAGATAATTCAAAATCACGCAGACTATTTTCAATCGCTTTCTTTTGATCTTTTGCCAATGTAGCGAATTCGGCACTGTTTTTTAATTGTAAATAGGCTTGATATAATCCTTGATGTTGTCCAACCCACGTACTGTATTCTGACAATAATGGTAAACAGGCTTGATAAACTTCCCTTAGTTCTGGACTATTTTTGACTGCATTTAGGTGTGAAACAGGCGACCAAGCCTTACTTAACTTATCATTGACTTCTGCAAGTGGAAGATAAAAATTTTTCCATGTAAATGTAGTTTGTTTTAAGACTTGTTCAACGGTATCACGGCATTGTTGGATTAATTGAGTAATGGCTGGTTGAATATGTTCTAATTTGATTTTTGAAAATTCTGGTAATCCTTGCGGATCAAGTAATGGATTCGACATAATAATTATCCTTTTTTATAAAAAAACACGCCCCTAGTTATTGGGGATAAGCATTAGATTTCAAGAGTATTATCTTAAGAATTTTCTATTACTCCTCATTTTTATATCATAATGCAGAGAAATGAAATTTCCTTTTCAAATTGTGCCAATATTGCGTAGAATATTGATTACATTTCACTCATCCTACACAGAATTATGAATAAATCGATCAAAGTTGAACAATTAGAGAACCAAATCAGGGAACGTTATGACAGTTTAAGTAAACGCTTAAAGCAGGTCGCTAAATATATTTTAGATAATCCAAATAGCGTTGTATTTGATACCGTAGCTGTTATCGCTGAACGAGCAGAAGTTCCGCCATCAACCTTAATCCGCTTTGCAAATGTGTTTGATTTCAGTGGTTTTAATGAAATGAAGCAAGTCTTTAAAGAAAGTTTGATGGAATCAACAGCTGATTATAAAGAACGTGCCGAATTGTTTCATAAGATGGATGCAGACCATACTGAACAAAATAGCCCTGAAAATATTCTAGCGGTGTTCTCTCATGCGAATGCTACCGCATTAACTCAACTAGCAACTAACATTGATATTAAACAACTCAACGATGCAGTGAAATTGTTAGATAAAGCCAACAATATTTTTATTATTGGATTGAAACGTTCTTACAGCATTGCTTGTTATTTAAATTATGCTCTGCATCACCTCAATCGCCGTTCTTATATTATTGATGGTCTTGGAGGAATGTTTGAAGAACAGTTAAATCTGATTAAACCTGGTGATGTAGTCGTAGCAATCAGTTTTGCACCTTATGCAAAAGAAACACTGAATATTTTGGATTCCGTGGCACAAGCTGGTGTTAAACAAATCGCTATTACAGATAGCCAACTTAGTCCATTAGTGAGTTTTAGCGATATCGCTTTTGTGATTAAAGAAGCGCATATCAATGGTTTCCGTTCACAATGTTCAACGATGAATTTGGTTCAGAGCCTTGCAATTTCCTTAGCTTTCCAACAAGAAGAAAACTTACAATAATTCATAAAAAAATAACCTAACCAATTACTGGTTAGGTTATACGTTTACTCTTCTACTTAAAAAAGCCTATTTAACCACGATACTTCTTCCAAAGATGGATTAAGCGACGATATTTCTCTGAAACTGCACTAACCAATGCTTGATCATCTAACTCATTAGCTAACCATTGTGCAGAAGGTTCGCCAAAAATTGTTCTTCCAACAGCAAAACCTTTTACCATTGGTGCTAATGCAGCCTCTTTAAACGTTGCATCAAATACGCTTTCTGGTGCATCTAAACCTAAAATCAAGATACCTCGACAATATTTATCATTTGCATTGATTACTGCAGTAAGTTGTTGCCAAGTAATAGATGTCATTCCTGGTAATTTCCACCAATCTGGTTTAATACCCAACTGATAGATATGGCGAACAATATCTAAATAATAAGTTTCATTTTGCTCCATATCTTTTGGCAAAATAACCTCTAACAATAGCTCATGTCCAGTTCGACAACACGCTTGATACACCTCTAATAATTTATGGTCTTGGCGTTGTTTAATGCTTTCATTGTCATTTGGGTGATAGAAAGTTAAACATTTTACAACGTGTTCTTTCGGCCATGAAATTAATTGACTACCTAAATCCCCATGTTCAAGCTCTAGTGGACGTGAACCTGGTTTTTCAATAGGACGACCAATCCACCATTTTTTCCCTGTGATCGCATTCAACGCATCTTGCCCATAGGTAGTATCGGCTAAAATACCTGCTTGACCTTGGTAAATGCCTTCTTCTTTTGCTGTTTGTTCAGCAGCTTGTAACAATAACTGTTTAAGTTTTGGAATCCGTTTAACATCAGCCCCGCACTTCGCAGCCATATCTTCTAGCTGCATCCGATGGTCAAAGGCAAAAATACAGAGATTTTCCCAATCTTGTTTACGGGTAGTAACACGATGTAAATGATTTAAGGTTTCATCTAAATCAGGACGAGGAACCGATTCGGCACGAGAGAGATAGTCATCTAGCTCAGCTTTAGTTGGCATCGCTGGTGCACAACCATGGCGAGAAACGACTAATGCACCACAAGCATTCGCATAACGGCACGCTTGCTCCCAACCTTCACCGTTTACATAACCACGCAATAAGCCCGACATAAAGGCATCACCTGCCCCTAAGACATTTAATACGGCAACCCGCACTCCATAAACATTTAATCCGCCATCAAGATCATCTGGAATAGCTCCCTCAAAGACCGAACAACCTAAAGCACCTCGTTTACAGACTAATGTTGCTTGTGTGAATTTACGTACATTTTTTAATGCGGTTAAAGTATCGGTTGAACCTCCTGCGATATGAAACTCCTCTTCTGTACCAACCAATACATCAAAATGGTGTAGCACTTCTTGTAAAGACTTAGTTACTGCTGCAGAATCAATATAGCGAGTTTCCCCATCACCTAACGACGTTAATCCCCACAACACAGGACGATAATCAATATCTAATAAACGCTTCGTACCATTACGCCCTGCATATTCCAATGCCGTTAACACCGCATGGCGAGTTTTTGGGTGAGATAAGTGTGTACCTGTAATCGCTAATGCTTTAGCTGAAGCAATATAGTCTTCACTAAAATCCTCTGCGGTAATTGCCATATCCGCACAGTTATCACGGTAGAAAATCAGTGGGAAGGTTTCTGTATCTTTAATACCTAAAATAACAAGCGCAGTTAAACGTTCTTTATCCGTAATCAAATGGCTAGTATCGACACCTACACTTTGTAATTCTTCACGCAAGAAACGCCCCATATGTTCATCACCAACTCGTGCTAACATAGAAGACTTTAAACCTTGAATAGCTGTTCCATAAGCTACATTACCAGATGAGCCACCTAAATATTTAGAAAAGCTACTTACATCTTCTAAACGAGAACCTATTTGTTGTGAGTATAAATCCACTGCAACACGCCCTAAACAAATGACATCTAATGTTTTAGACATTTCCTGCCTCCTAAAATCAGTTTTAATTCACATTCAAAGAAAATAAAAAATCTATCGATTTTAATTTTAGAATAAAAATTTCAATTTTCCACCTATTATGCTCTATTTTGCGATAAAGATCGCAAAATTTTTTCTTACAAACCATAAAAAATTTTTTTCTCTACCCAACAGAATAAGTTAACTGAACAATTAATCCTCATTTTTTAGTAAAAATTTTTAAAATAGTTGATCTACTTCTCAAAAATGAAATTTATATTTCATATTTCATTTTATTGAAAAATTTTTTGAGTAAAATAGATGCCAATCAAGAGTAATTGATCCGATTTATTAAAAGGAGAAAGCAATGAAAACTCAACGTCTCACTGTTGCTCAAGCACTCGTCAAATTTCTTGATAATCAATATATTGAAGTTGACGGTAAAGTAACAAAATTCGTTAAAGGTATCTTTGGCATTTTTGGTCATGGGAATGTATTAGGTTTAGGCCAAGCATTAGAACAAGACAGTGGTGATTTAATTGTTCATCAAGGACGAAATGAACAAGGAATGGCACATATCGCAACTGGCTTTGCCAAACAAAAGCTCAGAAAACAAATTTATGCGTGTACTTCTTCCGTAGGTCCAGGTGCAGCAAATATGATCACTGCTGCCGCAACCGCAACAGCAAACCGTATTCCACTATTATTATTACCAGGTGATGTATTCGCTACTCGTCAACCAGATCCTGTATTGCAACAAATTGAACAACCTTATGATTTAAGCATCAGTACTAACGATGCATTCCGTGCTGTAAGTAAATATTGGGATCGTGTAACTCGTCCTGAACAATTAATGAGTGCGTGTATCAATGCAATGCGTGTTTTAACTGATCCAGCTGAAACTGGTGCCGTTACTATTGCATTACCACAAGATGTACAAGCAGAGGCGTATGATTATCCTGACTATTTCTTTGCCAAACGTATTCATAGAGTAGAAAGAACGCCTGCTACCGAAGCAATGCTTACCCAAGCTGTTGAATTAATTAAAAGTAAGAAAAAACCATTAATTATTTGTGGGGGCGGTGTTCGTTATTCTGAAGCAGCACAACAACTCAAAGCATTTGCTGAAGCCTATCAAATTCCATTTGCCGAAACGCAAGCAGGCAAAAGTGCGATTGTGGCAGATCACCCATTAAATGTAGGTGGTGTTGGTGAAACTGGCTGCTTAGCAGCAAATTTACTTGCTAAAGATGCTGATTTAGTGATTGGTATTGGTACACGTTATACCGATTTCACCACTTCCTCTAAATGGATTTTCCAAAATGAAGAAGTTGACTATCTCAATATCAATGTAGCACGTTTTGACGCTTATAAACTTGATGGCGTACAAATGACTGCTGACGCAAAAACGGCACTCCAACAGTTACAACCTCTACTTGTTGGCTATCAAGCACAATGGGGTGAACAAGTTACCGCAGCTAAACAACAAATGGCAGAAGAGTTACATCGGGTTGCACACGTTACTTACGCAGAAAACTTTGTGCCTGAAGTCAATGATGCATTACCTAATCGCAACAAAATTTTTGATGAATTTATCAAATTAACAGGTTCTTGCTTAACACAAAGCCGTGTACTTGGCATTTTAAATCAACAACTTGGTGAAAATGACATCATTGTGGCTGCCGCAGGTAGTTTACCAGGCGACTTACAACGTGTATGGCAAGCAAAAGGGGAGAACACTTACCATCTTGAATATGGCTACTCTTGTATGGGATATGAAATTGCCGCCTCTTTAGGGGCAAAATTGGCAGAACCAAACAAAGAAGTTTATACCTTACTCGGTGATGGCTCTTACCTCATGTTACACACTGAATTAGTGACTGCCGTACAAGAACACAAAAAAATTAATGTTGTGCTCTTCGACAATATGACCAATGGTTGTATCAATAATTTACAAGTTGGACACGGTATGGACAGTTTCTGTACTGAATTTCGTTTCAGAAATCCAGCCACCAATAAACTAGATGCTGGCTTCATTCCGATTGATTTTGCTATGAATGCGGCAAGTTATGGTTGTAAAACTTATACCGTTCGCAATGAAGATGAATTACTCGCTGCTTTAGCTGATGCTAAAACACAAACTGTTCCAACATTAATTGATGTAAAAGTTTTACCTAAAACGATGGTTCACGGTTATGGCAGTTGGTGGCACGTTGGGGTAGCAGAAGTTTCTAGCAAAGAACGTATTCGTCAAGCCTATGCTCACTCACAAGTACGCATCAATGAAGCAAGACGTTATTAATATTTACTCATTTTTCCTTTAGGAGATATTTATGAAATCTGAAAATGTAAAACTCGGTATTGCCCCTATCGGCTGGACCAACGACGATCTTCCAGAATTAGGGAGCGAAAATACATTTGAACAATGTGTGAGTGAAATGGCACTTGCTGGCTATCAAGGTTGTGAAGTAGGCAATAAATATCCTCGTGATATTGCAGTATTAAAGCATAAACTTGATGTTCGTGGCATCCAAATTTGTAATGCGTGGTTTAGTACATTCTTTGTTGATGGTAAAAAAGAAGAAACTATTCAAGGATTTATTCAACATCGTGATTTCTTACACGCAATGGGAGCAAAAGTTATCGGTTGTTCAGAACAAAGTCGTAGTATTCAAGGACAAGCAAAATCTATTTTCAAAGAAAAAACTGTCTTTACTGAAGCAGAATGGCAACTACTAGCAGAAGGCTATAACGAATTAGCCAAATTAGCTGCTGAAAAAGGAATGAAAGTTTGTTTACACCACCATATGGGTACTGGTATTCAAACCCCAGCTGAAATTGATAAATATATGGAAATCACCAATGATGATGTTTATCTCCTCTTCGACTCTGGCCATATCTATTATTCTGAAGGTAGCCAACAAGCTATGTTAGCGGTACTGGAAAAATATGTTGATCGTATTGTTCATGTGCATTTAAAAGATGTGCGTGATGAAGTAGTTGCAGAAGTAAAAGCAAACGATCTCAGTTTCTTAGAGGGGGTGAAAAAAGGAACCTTTACTGTACCTGGAGATGGTGTTATTGATTTCAAACCAATTTTTGACATTCTCGAAAAACATAATTACAAAGGCTGGATGGTCGTCGAAGCAGAACAAGATCCTGCATTAGCTAATCCATTTGAGTATGCCGTTAAAGGTCGTAAATATATTAAAGATGTAGCTGGAATTTAAGGAGTTTTAAAATGATTAAAGTGGGTATTATTGGTGCAGGTCGTATCGGTCGTGTACATTCAGAAAGTATCAGTAAATATGTGAAAGGAGCAGAAATTAAAGCCATTTCAGATATTAAAGTTACAGAAGAACTACAAAGTTGGGCGGCTAGTATGGGTATCCCAAATGTTTACGATGATTATCGTAAAATTCTGCAAGATCCAGAAATTGACGCAGTATTAGTGTGTTCCTCAACCAATACACACGCCCCTATTTCGATTGAAGCCGCACAAGCAGGCAAACATATCTTCTGTGAAAAACCAATTGATCCAAATAAAGATAAGATCCGTGAAGTACTTGATGTTGTTGCCAAAGCAGGCGTTAAATTCCAAGTTGGTTTTAACCGTCGTTTCGATCATAACTTTAAAGCGATTAAAGATCGTGTTGTAGCTGGCGATATTGGCGAACCACATTTAATTCGTGTTACCTCTCGTGATCCAGACGCACCACCTATTGAATATGTAAAAGTATCTGGCGGTTTATTCTTTGATATGACAATTCACGATTTCGATATGATCCGTTATTTATCTGGTAGCGAAGTAGTGGAAGTCTATGCGGCTGGTGGCGTATTAGTGAACCCTGAAATTGGTAAAGCAGGCGATATTGATACAGCAGTGATTACCTTAAAACTTGCAAACGGTGCGATTGGTGTGATCGATAATAGTCGTAAAGCAGTTTATGGTTATGACCAACGTGCTGAAGTATTTGGCTCAAAAGGTGCGGTACAAACTCGCAACGATACTGATTCAACCGCTGTTTATTCTTGCGAAGCTGGCGTGATTGCAGAAAAACCAAAATATTTCTTCCTTGAGCGTTATATGCAATCATTTGCTGATGAAATTAAATGCTTCGTAGATTCAATCGTTAATGATAAACCAACACTAGTAAACGGCAATGATGGTTTACAACCAGTGTTAATCGCTTTAGCTGCGAAAAAATCATTAGATGAAGGTCGTCCAGTTAAAATTAGCGAAGTCGCTTAATTGACTTTATGTAGTAAAAATCCCCGAAAAATCGGGGATTTTTTGTTGAAAGAACTACACCGAAAATGGATATTTAATCGCTGGGTGGCATTGATAATTATGTACTTTAAAATCATCTAATGTTACCCAAGTTTCTAGATCTTCTAACGTTTTAATGTCTGGATTGATTTCTAATTGTGGCAATGGCAACGGTTCACGTTTTAATTGCACATTCTGCATCAGATCTAATTGATCTTCATAAATATGCGCATTAATAATTTTATGGAACGCTAGCCCTGGTTTATTCCCTGTAATTTGTGCAACAAGTGCTAATAAAGTGAAAACTTGAATCTGATTAAATGTTAAGCCTAACGGTACATCACAAGAACGTTGATAACTGGTGAGATAAAGCGTATCACCCAATAAAGAAAAAGTATGGGTATGCATACAAGGTCGCAGACAACCTAACTCAATTTCACCTGGATTATAGAAAGTCAGAATCTCACCACGATCATCAATTTTTTGACTTAGATTATGGATAATCTTCTTTAACTGATCGACTGTTTCACCATTGGGCTTACGCCATTGTCTGCCTTGTACACCATATACACGCCCCATATCATCTTCGCCTTGACGGTTTGGATTCGCTAACCAAGCGGCATTCTCATTGGCATTAGCATCCCATGTTTTTGTCCCTAAACGACGAAAATCTGCTGCATTACTATAACCTCGTAGATAACCTAATAATTCAGCAATCGCCGCTTTCCAAAAACTCTTACGTGTCGTGATTAACGGGAATTGATTATTTGCCACATCATAAGTTAAATCAGCATTAATCACCGTTAAACAACGTTTCCCTGTACGCTTATTTTCCACCCAAACGCCTTCATTAATAATACGTTGGCACAAATCGAGATATGCTTTCATCATTGTTTTCCTTGTCGTTGATAGGCAAACCAAATTAAACCAAATCCAATCAAAATCATTGGTGTCGATAAAATTTGTCCCATTGAAATTTCATGACCGAAATAGAGTCCGAGTTGTGGATCAGGTTCACGGAAAAATTCGACAATAAAGCGGAATAATCCGTAACAGAATAAAAATAAGCCAGAAACAGAACCTATTGGACGAGCTTTACGAATAAAAAGATTTAAAATAATAAACAGTGCAACACCTTCTAAACAGGCTTCATAGAGTTGGGAAGGATGGCGTGGCAAATAACCTCCTGACGGAAATAATACAGCCCAAGGCACATCAGTTACACGTCCCCATAACTCATCATTGATAAAGTTACCAATTCGCCCCATTCCTAAACCAAATGGAATCAACGGTGCGACAAAATCAGCTACTGCAAAGAATTGACGTTTCTGACTACGTGCAGTAAGCCACATTGAAATAATGACACCAAGTAAACCACCATGAAAAGACATTCCGCCTTCCCAAACTCGGAATAAATAGGCTGGATCGCTTAAAAAGAGATCAAATTGATAAAACAGTACATACCCAATTCGTCCACCTAAAAACACGCCTAAAAAGCCGTTAAAAAGTAGGTTATCAAATTGATCGACTGTCCAACCACTATTAGGTTGTTTAACTCGACGAATCCCTAACCAACGAGCAAACAGAAAACCAATTAGATACATTAAGCCATACCAGCGTAATGCAATAGGTCCAAGAGAAAATATAACAGGATCAAATTGAGGATAAGTTAAAAACTCACTAGCCATACCATTCCTTTTTTATTATTTTTTTATTTAATAAACATATCGATCGCAATACCAATCAATAATAACGCAAAATAACGTTTTAAAATTGGCACTGGCAGTTTATTGGTTGTACTCGCGCCTAGCTTTGAAGTAAAAAAAGAGGTTAATGTAATCCCAACAACTGCAGGTAAATAAACATAACCTAATGAAAAATCAGGCATATTAGGTGTATTCCAGCCACCAACAATAAAACTGAACATACCTGATAATCCCAACAACATTCCACAAAATGCAGATGAGCCTATTGCTTTTTTCATATCAATACCGCGTGAATTCAAGAATGGCACAATAAAACCGCCACCACCGATACCAGCGGCACTAGATGCTATTCCAATGAGAATTCCACCAACCACTGATGCTGTTTTGGTTAGCGTTTTTGTGACCTCTTTTGGACGAATTGATAACACCATTTTGGCCGCTAAATAAACCACTAAACAAGCAAACACCTTACTTGTAATTGCCTTATCTAACTTGCCAATAAATAGACCTGAGATAAAGACCGAAATCATAATAACTGGTGCTAAGATTTTAATGGCATCCCATACAATATTACCTAATTTATGGTGACGTTGTGCAGAGGAAAATCCTGTAATCACAATGGTAGCAAATGAAGTTCCTAATGCCGAAGACATTACCAACTCACTAGGTACGCCTGCCATTGGCAGTAAATAAACTAAAACGGGGACAATAATTAGTCCCCCACCAATGCCAAATAAACCTGCAAGAAAACCAACTATTGCGCCCACAACTAGGCAAATTAGAAAAAATGTTAACATTTTTAACCCCTTGTTTTATGTACTGGACGCTTTTGGTATTTAGTTGAAGCTGATTTTTTTTCGATATAAGTTCGTCTATTTTCATTATTTGAACCAGTTGAACTTATCATTTCTTTTTCACTAAATAAAACAGAGGCAAATTCCTTCATCACTTTACGATATACATCTCGCTTAAAGGAAACAACTTGTCGTACTGGATACCAAAAACTGACCCAGCGCCAACCATCAAATTCTGGCGATACACTTGTATTAACATTGATTTTACTTTCTGGACTGGTGAGTTGTAACAGAAACCAACGCTGTTTCTGTCCAATACAGACAGGTCTAGAATCAAAACGAATTAGACGTTTAGGTAATTTATAACGCAACCACTGCTTTGAACTATAAATAATTTTTACATCATTTTGGGTCAAGCCAACCTCTTCATACAGCTCACGATACATTGCTTGTTCAGGCGTTTCACGTGGGTTAATTCCCCCTTGTGGAAATTGCCAAGAATTTTGATTGTAACGTTTTGCCCAAAAGACTTGCCCCTTCTGGTTACAAATAACAATACCGACGTTAGGACGATAACCGTCGAAATCGATCACTATCGACAACCTTAAATATTAAACTTTTGTTGATAAATATGATGGTGATTTTTCCATAATATTGTTTTTTTCTCAAGTTTCGCATAGATGTCAAGATGATTCTCTAGACATAACAATAATGAGTCTCTAATCTGATTTCTCTTAAAATTTATGCTACCATTGAGCCGTATTGCTGTTTATACAAGGAAATCTCAATGCCTCAATTCACAGTTAAATCTTGCATAAAAACGATGTTTACAAATTGTAAGCAGTGCTTAACTGTGCATTATAAAAAGTTATTAAAGGTTTTTATCTCTCTATGTTGTTTAGGTGCAGTAATCCTTGTTTCAGTCGATATGGGAATCAGTTTCTGGGTGCGTGATCGCATCTATCAAGATATTAATCAACTCCCCTATCGTCCTTATGGATTAGTATTAGGAACAGCAAAATATTTCAAAAACAATACTTTAAATCTTTTTTATTACAATCGTCTGTCTGCCGCAGAACAATTAGTCAAACATCATAAAGTTGATTATTTATTGCTTAGTGGTGACAACCGTACTATGCAATATAATGAGCCACAACGAATGTTTAAAGATTTACTCAAAATGGGTGTTCCTTCGCAAACAATGTATTTTGATTACGCTGGATTCCGTACTTTAGACTCGATTATTCGTGCCGATAAAGTCTTCAATGTGCAATCTTTAACCATTATTACGCAACGTTTCCATTGTGAAAGGGCACTATTTATTGCAAAACACTACAATCTTGATGCTATTTGTTTTGAAGCAGACTACCCTGAAGGGTATCCAATGGTGAGAATCCGTGAGTTTTTTGCCAGAGTACAAGCTGTCTTGGATATTATCTTAGGCAAACAACCTTATTTCCTTGGTAAACCAGAACCATTGCCCCCACCAATTTTACCGCCTTATAACGAATAAATACTAGATTTAGCTATTGTTATCCGTGCCAGAAAAAACGATAATAGCCCCCTTATTTTTAGGTGATAGGACAATGATTAGTTATATTCTGTTAATTATTAGCACAGCATTAATCAATAACTTTGTGCTAGTGAAATTCCTAGGGCTATGCCCATTTATGGGAGTTTCTAAAAAAGTAGATACGGCAGTGGGAATGGGGTTAGCAACAACATTTGTTTTAACTGTTGCTTCACTCGTTGCTTACCTTGTTGATCATTATATTTTATTACCACTCAACGCTATCTATTTGCGTACTCTTGTATTTATTTTAGTAATTGCCGTAGTTGTACAATTCACTGAAATGGTTATTAATAAAACGAGTCCAACACTTTATCGCCTATTAGGTATTTTTTTACCGCTAATTACAACAAATTGTGCCGTACTCGGTGTGGCACTACTCAATGTCAATTTAGCGCATAATTTTAGTCAATCTGTGATTTATGGTTTTGGTGCTGCCTTAGGTTTTTCATTAGTACTCGTATTATTTGCAGCGATGCGTGAACGTATTGAAGCTGCAGATGTACCATTTCCATTTCGAGGTGCTTCTATTGCCTTAATTACAGCGGGTTTAATGTCTGTTGCCTTTATGGGATTCAGTGGATTAGTGAGAGTCTAATGTCTTGGTTGTTATCGCTATCACCCTATACTTTAATCTTATTTAGTGTTGCTTTATTGGCACTAATTTTCGGTGCTATTTTAGGATTTTCATCGATTAAATTGAAAGTCGAATCTGATCCTATCGTTGATAAAATCGATGCTTTACTACCACAAAGTCAATGTGGTCAATGTGGTTACCCTGGTTGTCGTCCTTATGCAGAGGCCATCTCGAATGGTGATGTGATTACTAAATGTGTGCCTGGTGGGCAGCCATTAGTAGAAAAATTAGCTGATTTACTCGGTGTTGAAGCACCACAAGGTGTTTTTGACGAAGAGCCAGTGGTAAAAGTGGCTTTTATTCATGAAGATATGTGTATCGGTTGCACTAAATGTATTCAAGCCTGTCCAGTAGATGCCATTATTGGTGCAAATAAAGCATTACATACTGTTATTCCTGATCTCTGTACAGGGTGCGAACTCTGTGTTGCACCTTGCCCGACAGATTGTATTACGATGGAAAAAGTTGAACCAACCATTGATTCTTGGAATTGGAAATATGATCAAAATTTAATTATTCCAATCGTCGAAGTACAAAACAGCCCTGATGCAAAAGAGATGAAAAATTAGGAAAGTCGAAATGTTAGATGATGTATTAACCCGAATTAAACAGAATCGATTGTGGGATTTTCCTGGCGGTATTCATCCACCAGAAATGAAGCAACAATCAAATGGCAGTAAACTTTCGACATTAAAACATCCAGATACTTATTACATTCCACTAAAACAACACGCTGGGAATGCTGGGCAATTATTAGTGCAAGTTGGCGATTATGTATTAAAAGGACAGCCTTTAACACAAGGTGAAGATTTCCGTACTTTACCTGTTCACGCACCAACATCAGGGACAATCACAGCGATTGGCGATTATGCCTCATCTCACCCCTCTGGTTTAAATGAGCCAACGATTACTTTACAGGCTGATGGCAAAGATCAATGGCGTGAGCGTCAACCACTAGATGATTTTCTAACTGTTCCGCCAGAACAATTAATCAAAAAAATCCATCAAGCAGGTATTGCTGGCTTAGGAGGTGCAGTATTTCCAACCGCTTCTAAGATCGCTAGTGCTGAAAATAAAGTCAAATTGTTGATCATCAATGGTGCAGAATGTGAACCTTATATTACTTGCGATGACCGTTTAATGCGTGATCGCAGTCTTGATATTGTCGAAGGGATTCGTATTTTGCGTTATATCTTACGGCCTGAAAAAGTTATTTTAGCGATTGAAGATAATAAGCCTGAAGCAGTACAAGCGATGCAGCACGCATTATCTGGTGCAAATGATATTGAAATTCGTGTGATACCAACAAAATATCCTTCTGGTGCAGCGAAACAACTGATTCAAGTTTTAACAGGATTAGAAGTACCAAATAATGGGCGTTCTTCACAAATTGGCGTGTTAATGAATAATGTGGCGACGGCTTATGCTGTTAAAAAAGCAATTATCAATGATGAACCTTTAATCAAACGTGTCGTTACCTTAACTGGCGATAAAATTCCACAACCAAAGAATGTTTGGGCAAGAATTGGTACACCAATTTATCATCTCTTGCACGAAGCTGGATATCAATATGATGAGCGTTTCCCTGTGTTTATGGGAGGCCCAATGATGGGATTTATCCTGCCAAATTTAAATTCGCCAGTTACCAAAGTAACTAACTGCTTAATTGCTCCTGATCATTTTGAGTATCAACCCCCGCCAGCAGAACGAAATTGTATTCGTTGTTCTGCTTGTTCAGATCACTGTCCATTAAAATTGATGCCACAACAACTTTACTGGTTTGCGCGTAGTGAAGATCATAAAAAGTCGGAAGAATATAATCTAAAAGATTGTATTGAGTGTGGTATTTGTGCCTATGTATGCCCAAGCAATATTCCATTAATTCAATACTTCCGCCAAGAAAAGGCAAAAATTGCTGAATTAGCACTAAAAGCCAAATTAGCTGATGAAGCAAAACAACGCTTTGAAGCTAAACAAGCTAGAATGGAACGAGAAAAACAAGAACGAGATCGCCATACCCAACAAGCCGCTGAAGCTCGTCGTGCCGAAATGGCGAAACAACAAGGTGTTGATCCTGTTCAAGCCGCATTAGAACGCATTCGTCAGAAACAAGCTGAAAATGCAGTAGATAGCAAACCAACAATTAAGACCATTACAGGCGAACACGGTGAAATTTTACCAGACAATAGCGATATTATGGCAGCGAGAAAGGCTCGCCGTTTAGCAAAACAAACTCAAGTAGCCGATCAAAGTGAAAATAATACTGCAACTGATAAACAAGCCGCTATCGCTGCTGCGATTGCTCGTGCGAAAGCAAAAAAAGCACAACAACAGGCAGAGAGTGAAACAACTTCTGCTCCATTAGTGGCAACCACTGCAGAAATAGAAAAAACGGAAACAGATCCTCGCAAAGCTGCTATCGCTGCTGCGATTGCTCGTGCGAAAGCAAAAAAAGCACAACAACAGGCAGAGAGTGAAACAACTTCTGCTCCATTAGTGGCAACCACTGCAGAAATAGAAAAAACGGAAACAGATCCTCGCAAAGCCGCTATCGCTGCTGCGATTGCTCGTGCGAAAGCGAAAAAAGCACAACAGCAGGCAGAGAGTGAAACAACTTCTGCTCCGTTAGTAGCAACCACTGCAGAAACAGAAAAAACAGAAACAGAAAAAACAGAAACAGATCCTCGCAAAGCCGCTATCGCTGCTGCGATTGCTCGTGCGAAAGCGAAAAAAGCCGAACGAGAGGGAAAAATAGATAATGTTTAGAATAGCCAGTTCACCACACGTTCATTCCACCAGTTTAACGACGAAAGTGATGCTTTGGGTTATCATTGCAATGATCCCAGCTATTATTGTGCAAACCTACTATTTTGGCTTCGGAACACTAATCCAAATTGCCTTAGCTGTCAGTTTTGCAATATTACTTGAATGGGGGGTTACAAAATTACGTGGTAAACGCCATTGGCAGGATTTATCCGATTTAAGTGTCGTATTAACGGCTTTAATTTTAGCTGTCGCCATTCCACCTTATGCACCTTATTGGTTGATTTTGCTTGGGATCTTCTGTGCAGTAATTTTAGGAAAACACGTTTATGGTGGACTAGGGCAGAATCCATTTAATCCTGCGATGGTTGGTTATGCCATCTTATTAGTATCATTTCCAGCTCAAATGACAGCTTGGGCATTACCAAACCATTTATTGCTAGAACCAACGAGTTTGCGTGATGCGTATCTTTTGATTTTCCATGGCGTAAGTAGTGATGGTTATAATTTACATCAACTCACCTCTACGATTGATGGCGTAACACAAGCTACGCCATTAGACAGTGTGAAAACAGGAATCAAAAATCATCTTGAATTAACACAGATCGCTACTTCACCAATATTCCAACATACAGATTGGCAACAACACCTCACAGTCCCAATGGGGATTGGCTGGTGGCAAGTAAATTTAGCGTTCTTACTTGGTGGGCTTTTTTTAATTTGGAAAAAGATTATTCACTGGCAAATTCCAACCGCACTATTAGTCACCTTAACATTATTTAGCACCGCTACTTGGTTATTTGCACCAGCAACTTTCCCTTCACCATTATGGCAATTATTCTCTGGTGCAACCATGTTTGGAGCATTCTTTATTGCAACCGATCCAGTCACGGCATCAATCACGCCAAAAGGGAAACTCTATTTTGGTGTATTAGTCGGGATCTTACTTTATGTAATTCGTTTTTATGGTGGTTATCCAGATGGTGTTGCATTTGCTGTCTTGCTCAGTAATATTTGCGTCCCATTAATTGATCACTATACTCGACCTCGTCTATACGGTCGTTAAGGAGAACCTAATGGCAACCATTAAACGTACAACGATTAATTACGCTTTGATTTTAGGTTTCGTTGCATTAATTTGTACCCTAATCACATTAGGGATGTATCTATTAACACAAGATCGTATCCAACAGGCAATGGAAAACCAACAACGCCAATTATTAGCGGAAGTGCTACCAAAAAATTTTGCTGATAATAATCTGCTCGCAGCCTGTTATCGTCCCAAAGAGAATAGTCATTTACAAAATATTTCACGCTTATATTTAGCCCAAAAACAACAAAATATTGTCGCTTACCTATTTGAAACCACTGCACCCGATGGCTATTCTGGCGATATTCGCATTTTAGTTGCGGTAACACCAGAAGGTAAGGTATTAGGCGTGCGTGTGTTGGAACATCATGAAACACCAGGACTAGGCGATAAAATTGAAACTCGCTTATCCAACTGGATTTATGCGTTCACTAATAAAATCTTTAAACTAGAAGAAAGTGATAAATGGGCCGTAAAAAAAGACGGTGGTGATTTCGACCAATTCGCAGGTGCCACTATTACCCCACGAGCCGTTGTGAATGCAGTAAAAAAGGGATTGGTACAATTTTTAGCTCAACCATTTACTTTTAATCCAGAACAATTTACTCGATGCCAATAGTGAGAAGATCATTATGAATCATGGAACATCAATAGTAGATACATTACCAGAACAACAGACTAAAACTTCCGTCTGGAAAACCCTATTTTGGCAAGGTATCTGGAAAAATAACTCAACATTAGTACAGTTGTTAGGACTTTGTCCTCTTTTAGCTGTATCTAACACCGTTGCCAATGCGTTAGGTTTAGGACTGGCAACCTTGTTAGTATTAACTTGCACCAATACTGTTGTTTCTCTATGCCGTCATCTTATTCCAAAGGCAATCCGTATTCCGATTTACGTTATGATCATTGCCTCCACAGTAACGATTGTGCAGTTGGTGATGAACGCCTACACCTATTCGCTTTATCAATCGCTTGGTATTTTTATTCCGTTAATTGTAACTAACTGTATCGTTATTGGACGTGCGGAAGCGTATGCCTCAAAAAATCCAGTACTCCATTCTATGTTTGACGGTTTTTCAATGGGACTGGGGATGACATTGAGTTTAGTAGCACTTGGTGCATTACGGGAAGCGATTGGTAATGGGACTTTGTTTAGTGGTATGGAAAATTTATTTGGTCAAGCTGCAAAAGCCTTAAAAATTACGCTTTTCCACGCAGATAGCCATTTCCTATTAGCTATTCTTCCACCAGGTGCATTCTTAGGTTTAGGTGCATTATTAGCACTGAAAAATATCATTGATCGGAAAAAATAATGAACCAACAGAAAAGAGTTGAAATTCTGACACGTTTACGTGCAGCTAATCCACATCCAACAACAGAGCTACAATATAACTCACCATTTGAATTGCTCATTGCTGTAATCCTATCTGCACAAGCGACAGATGTTGGTGTGAATAAAGCAACGGCTAAACTTTTTCCTGTTGCTAATACTCCACAAGCCATTCTCGACCTTGGACTTGATGGTTTAAAAAGCTATATCAAAACAATTGGCTTATATAATAGTAAGGCAGAAAATATTATAAAAACCTGCCGAGATTTGGTCGAAAAGTATAATGGTGAAGTACCAGAATCAAGAGAAGCACTGGAATCACTTGCTGGGGTTGGGCGTAAAACTGCCAATGTTGTATTAAATACTGCTTTTGGTTGGCCTACCATTGCTGTTGATACCCATATTTTCCGAGTTTCTAATCGTACTGGATTTGCACCAGGTAAAGATGTTGTCGCAGTAGAACAAAAATTACTCAAAGTTGTACCTGATGAATTTAAAGTTGATGTTCATCACTGGTTAATTTTGCATGGACGTTATACCTGCATTGCACGTAAACCACGTTGTGGCGCTTGTTTGATTGAGGATCTCTGCGAATTTAAAGATAAAACAGAATATTTAAAATAGGAGATTTTCAATGACAAGTTCAGCAGAAAGACAAACTTGGTCTAGCCGACTGACTTATGTACTAACTGTTGCAGGGGCAACTGTTGGTTTTGGTGCTACTTGGCGTTTCCCTTATTTAGTTGGCGAAAATGGTGGGGGTGCCTATGTATTTCTTTTCTGTATTGCAATGGTGTTGATTGGTATTCCAATGATTTTGGTAGAAAATGTTATTGGTCGCCGAATCCGTGTTAATGCGATTGATTCTTTTGGTGGCAAGATCCATAACAAACCAATCCCTTCTTTTTGGAAATTAGTCGGTTATCTTAGTATGCTCGGTTCGTTTTGTATTATGGCATACTATATGGTGCTTGGTGGCTGGGTCATTAATTATATTGTTAGCTTAGTTGGTGGGAGTTTGGATATTAGTCAACCTATCACTGCCGAATTAACCAAAAATTTTTTCCAAACAACGGTAATGGATAATCCTGCCCTTATCAGTCTTTATACCTTTATTTTTGTATTAGTGAATTACATTATCTTGGTAAAAGGTGTAATTGATGGTATTGAAAAATCCGTTAAATATCTGATGCCATTACTATTTATCTTTTTAATCTGTATGGTAATTCGCAATATTACGCTTCCAGGTGCTTGGGAAGGCATCGTATTTTATTTAAAACCAGACTTTTCTAAAATTACACCACAATTATTTGTTTTCGTCTTAGGACAAGTCTTTTTCGCCTTAAGTCTGGGATTTGGCGTTATCGTTACGTTATCTAGCTATTTAAAGAAAGGTGAAGACTTAGTACAAACTGCGGTAATTACAGGGTTTGTGAATACGGTTATTGCCGTGCTAGCTGGTTTTATGATTTTTCCTTCTCTGTTCACCTTCGGTATTGCACCAAACTCAGGCCCAACCTTAGTCTTCCAAAGTTTACCAATCGTGTTCTCACATATGTGGGCAGGCAAATTTTTTGCCATTATTTTCTTTAGTTTATTACTGATTGCTGCACTCACAACCTCATTAACTATTTATGAAGTAATCATTACTGCGCTTCAAGAGAAAACTAAAATCAATCGTCGTTTAGCTATTTTCTTAGTATTAGGGGTTATTTTTGTGTTAGGTAATGTGCCGTCCATTTTGAGCTATGGACCATGGCATGACATTCAGTTATTTGGTAAGAATATCTTTGACGCATTTGATTTCATTAGTGGCAATATTCTCTTTATGCTCACCGCTTTATGCTGTGCTATTTTTGTTGGTTATGTGATGAAAGATGAAGCAAAGAAAGAATTACGCTTACCCGCTAATTCAAAATTAGCTGTATGGTGGTTTAATTATGTGAAATTTATTGTGCCACTTGTGATTATTGTCATTTTTATTAGTAATTTGCTTTAAGACAGGCAATATCCAGATAAAAAAATACCAGCATTTCTGCTGGTATTTTTGCATTTTGAGGTGGATAGATGATTACATCATACCGCCCATTCCACCCATGCCGCCCATTCCAGCAGCACCTAAATCTGCTTTATCTTCTTTTGGCAATTCTGTTACCATACATTCAGTGGTAATCATTAAGCCAGCGATTGATGAAGCGAATTGTAATGCAGAACGAGTTACTTTAGTTGGATCTAAGATACCCATTTCAAGCATATCACCATAAACTTCTGCACCTGCGTTATAACCAAAGTTACCTTCGCCTGATTTCACTTTGCTTGCAACAACAGAGGCCTCTTCACCAGCATTGGTTACGATTTGACGTAATGGTGCTTCCATTGCACGCAATGCAAGTTTAATACCAACATTTTGATCTTCATTTTCACCAGAAAGTTTATCAGCCACTTTGCTTGCAGCACGAATTAATGCCACACCGCCTCCTGGGACGATACCTTCTTCAACTGCGGCACGGGTTGCGTGTAACGCATCTTCAACACGCGCTTTTTTCTCTTTCATTTCAACTTCAGTTGCAGCACCTACTTTAATTACAGCCACACCGCCAGCTAATTTAGCCACACGTTCTTGTAATTTTTCTTTATCGTAATCAGAAGTAGATTCTTCGATTTGTTGACGAATTTGCGCAACACGACCTTGGATTTGTGCTTCATCACCGATACCATCAATGATAGTGGTATTGTCTTTAGAAATTACAACACGTTTTGCTTGACCAAGATCTTCTAATGTTGCTTTTTCTAATTCCATACCGATTTCTTCAGAAATCACAGTACCAGCAGTTAAGATCGCAATATCTTGTAACATTGCTTTACGACGATCACCGAAGCCAGGTGCTTTTACGGCGGCAACTTTCACGATACCACGCATTGTATTTACCACTAATGTTGCAAGCGCTTCACCTTCTACATCTTCAGCAATGATAAGTAATGGTTTACCTGCTTTTGCAACTGCTTCTAATACAGGTAACATTTCACGAATGTTAGAAACTTTTTTATCAACAAGAAGAATGTAAGGACTGTCAAATTCTACTGTTGCTGTTTCTGGTTTGTTGATGAAATATGGAGAGAGGTAACCACGATCAAATTGCATACCTTCTACAACGGCTAATTCATCTTCTAAACCTGTACCATCTTCAACAGTGATAACGCCTTCTTTACCTACTTTTTCCATTGCTTGAGCAATGATTTGACCTACTACGCTATCAGAGTTTGCAGAGATAGTACCTACTTGTTCAATTTCTTTTGAAGTTTCACATGGTTTAGAAAGGTTCTTTAATTCTGCTACGACTTCAGCAACCGCTTTATCAATACCACGTTTTAAATCCATTGGATTCATACCTGCTGCAACCGCTTTTAATCCTTCATTTACGATTGCTTGTGCTAAAACGGTAGCTGTGGTTGTACCGTCACCAGCGGCATCATTCGCTTTAGACGCAACTTCTTTCACCATTTGTGCGCCCATATTTTCAAATTTATCTTCTAATTCGATTTCACGTGCAACTGATACACCATCTTTAGTAATTGTTGGTGCACCAAAAGATTTATCTAATACTACGTTACGACCTTTAGGTCCTAAAGTTACTTTTACTGCATCGGCTAATACATTGACGCCTTTTAACATTTTTACACGCGCGTCATTACCAAATTTTACATCTTTTGCTGCCATTGTTTTGCTTCCTTATGTTCTCTAATTAATTACTCTACAATCGCCAAAATATCGCTTTCAGAAATGATTAACACTTCTTCACCATCAATTTTTTCTGATTTCACGCCATATCCGTCGTTAAAAATCACTACGTCACCCACTTTTACATCTAGTGGTTGTACTTGACCATTTTCTAAAATACGACCTTTACCTACTGCTAACACTTTACCACGAGTTGATTTTTGTGCTGCAGAACCAGTTAAAACGATACCGCCTGCTGAACGAGTTTCTACTTCTTCACGTTTTAAAATTACACGGTCGTGTAATGGACGAATATTCATAATAAAAGTACTCCTATAAGTTTTAGCTAAATATGTGTGTTATTGGGATACCCCTTTTTGACAACGGCTCTAGAAATGGGGATCACAAAATCGCTTTCAAGGGTAACAAGTGAAAAAATTTTTCATACTACAACCCATAAAAAAAACTAATGAATAAGATAAAAATAACTCCTGTTTAGTAAATTTGATTTTATGATCCACATCACAAAATTTGTAAAAAACTCTCTCTATAATAGGCGCCAATTACATTAGGTGATAGAAATGAAAATTAGGATTTTTCATTAATCTATCATTATGATTTTTATTATAAAATATATGAATTGAGGTGTCTTATGAGCGAATTCCGTAAAGAAGTTGACTTACTAGGTGAAAGAGATATTCCAGCTGATGTATATTGGGGAATTCATACCCTTAGAGCGATCGAAAACTTTAATATTTCTAATAATACGATCTCTGATATTCCTGAGTTTGTACGTGGTATGGTAATGGTTAAAAAAGCTACCGCAATGACTAACGGCGAACTTGGTGCAATTCCACAAAATATTGCAGATGCAATTATGGCCGCTTGTGATGAAATCCTCACAACAGGTAAATGTATGGATCAATTTCCATCTGATGTTTACCAAGGTGGTGCAGGCACTTCCGTAAATATGAATACTAATGAAGTGGTTGCGAATATTGCCTTAGAAAAACTTGGTCATAAAAAAGGTGAATACCAATATCTAGATCCAATGGATCACGTCAATTCTAGCCAATCAACGAATGATACTTATCCAACTGGCTTCCGTATTGCGGTTTATAACAGCATTTTAAAATTAGTCGATAAAATCCAATATTTGCACGATGGTTTTGCCAATAAATCTGTTGAGTTTGCGAATGTATTAAAAATGGGTCGTACTCAATTACAAGATGCTGTACCAATGACTGTTGGACAAGAGTTCAAAGCATTTGCCGTCTTACTTGATGAAGAAATTAAAAACTTACTCAAAACAGCTGCCTTATTATTAGAAGTAAACCTTGGGGCAACTGCAATCGGTACTGCATTAAATACACCAAAAGGTTACACTGATTTAGTGGTGGAAAACCTTGCTAAAGTAACTGGTTTACCATGTGTGAAAGCAGAAAACTTAATTGAAGCGACTTCTGACTGTGGCGCTTATGTTATGGTACATGGTGCATTAAAACGTACTGCAGTAAAACTTTCTAAAGTATGTAATGACTTACGCTTACTTTCTTCTGGACCTCGTGCTGGTTTAAATGAAATCAACTTACCAGAATTACAAGCTGGTTCTTCTATTATGCCTGCAAAAGTAAATCCTGTTGTACCAGAAGTGGTCAACCAAGTTTGCTTTAAAGTAATGGGTAACGATATTACTGTTACTATGGCAGCTGAAGCAGGACAATTACAACTTAACGTAATGGAACCTGTGATTGGTCAAGCAATGTTTGAATCTATCAGTATTTTAACTAATGCTTGTGTTAATCTTCGTGACAAATGTGTTGATGGCATTACTGTTAATAAAGAAGTTTGCGAAAATTATGTCTTTAACTCAATCGGTATTGTTACCTATCTTAACCCATTCATCGGTCACCATAATGGCGATAAAGTAGGTAAGATTTGTGCGAAAACTGGTAAAGGTGTAAAAGATGTTGTGCTTGAATTAGGTTTACTCACCGAAGAACAATTAAATGATATTCTTTCAGTAGAAAACCTAATGAATCCAACTTACAAAGCTAAACTTAATAAATAAGTTATTCCAAATAGCATACAAATTATAAGTTTGTATCTTACCCCAAAGAAGAACCCGTCGCCCAACGGGTTCTTTCTTTTAACCGATTTTTCAATGTACGGTTGCATTTTCAATCTCACAGCTTAGAATGAAAACCTTTCGTCAAATAACACTTTTTAGCCCGCATTGTTTGGTGCTAATACACAAACTTTCATCATAATATCGAGATAACTATGCCACAAATTGCAGAAAATCCTTTCGTCTTGGTTGACGGTTCTTCTTATTTATATCGTGCTTATCATGCTAATTTCCGTCTTGGTTTATCTAATTCTGCTGGTGAACCTACTGGAGCAATGTATGGTGTGTTAAATATGCTGAAAAGCCTATTAAAGCAAGTCCAACCAACCCATATTGCCGTCGTATTTGATGCAAAAGGTAAAACATTTCGTGATGAAATGTTTGAGCAATACAAATCCCATCGCCCACCTATGCCAGAAGATTTACGCCAACAAATTCAACCCTTACATCAAATGATTGAGGCATTAGGTTTACCTTTATTAATCGTTGAGGGAGTTGAAGCCGATGATGTAATTGGCACACTTGCCAAACAGGCTTCGGCACAAGGTCGAGATGTATTAATTAGTACAGGCGATAAAGATATGGCACAGCTAGTTGATGATCGCATTACCTTAATTAATACCATGACGAATACCATTTTAGATCGGGAAGGTGTGATTGAAAAATATGGTGTTCCGCCAGAATTAATTATCGATTTTCTCGCCTTAATGGGGGATAGTTCCGATAATATCCCTGGCGTTGCTGGTGTAGGTGAAAAAACGGCTCAAGGTTTATTACAAGGCATTGGTAATCTTGAAACTATTTATGCCAATTTAGATAAAGTTGCAGGATTATCTGTACGAGGGGCAAAAACGTTAGCCGAAAAGTTAGTCACTGCCAAAGCGGATGCAGAGTTATCTTATAAACTTGCTACTATCAAAACTGACGTTGTTTTAGATACAACCGTCGAGCAATTAACTTTACGTCCCGAAAATCGGGATCAATTAATTGAATATTTTGCTCGTTATGAATTTAAACGTTGGTTAAATGAGTTACTCAACGATCAGCCACAACAAACAGATAAGCCTGCCTCAGCTCTTTCTGTTACCACTGCCAATACTCGCCCTGCCACTACGACAGCAAAAGTTGAAATTGATCGTTCACAATATCAAACGATTCTCACTGAATCACAACTCGCTGACTGGTGTGAGAAATTAGCGAAAGCAACGTTGTTTGCTATTGATACAGAAACCAATAGCCTTGATTATATGCAGGCAAAATTAGTGGGAATTTCCTTTGCGTTAGAAAATGGAGAAGCGGCGTATTTACCATTACAACATCAATATTTAGCTTGCCCTCCGCAACTTGAACTCACTACGACACTCGAACAATTAAAGCCGATTTTAGAAGATCCTCGCATTAAAAAAGTTGGACAAAATCTAAAATATGATCTCACGATCTTTGCTCGTCATGGGATTGATTTACAAGGTGTAGCATTTGATACCATGTTGGAATCTTATACATTAGATAGCACCGGTCGCCATAATATGGACGACCTTGCTAAACGTTATTTACAACACGATACCATTCATTTCGAAGATATTGCTGGTAAAGGCAAAGGGCAACTGACTTTTGATCAAATAGAGATTCCTAAAGCAGCTGAATATGCCGCTGAAGATGCTGATGTCACCATGAAATTACATCAAGTATTGTGGCAACAACTGCAACAAACCCCAAGTTTAAAGCAATTATTTTCCGATATTGAATTACCACTTGCTCAGGTTTTAGCACGAATGGAACGCCATGGTGTATTAATTGATAGCGACCTTCTCTATCAACAATCTCAAGAAATTAATGCACGTTTAATCCAATTAGAACAACAAGCACATCAATTAGCAGGGCAACCATTTAATCTTGCTTCCACCAAGCAATTACAAGAGATCTTATTTGATAAATTAGGACTACCCATTCTAAAGAAAACGCCAAAAGGTGCACCTTCAACCAATGAAGAAGTATTAGAAGAGTTAGCTTATGAACACGAGTTACCAAAACTGCTAGTCGAACATCGTGGTTTAAGTAAGCTAAAATCAACTTATACCGATAAATTACCACAAATGATTGATCCTGATACAGGACGAGTGCATACCTCTTATCATCAAGCTGTGACGATTACTGGGCGATTATCCTCTTCTGATCCAAATTTACAAAATATTCCAACCCGTAGCGAAGATGGCCGCAAAATTCGCCAAGCCTTTATTGCACCAAAAGGCTATAAAGTGGTCGCAGCTGACTATTCACAAATTGAGTTACGCATTATGGCTCACCTTTCAGGTGATGCTGGTTTAGCCTATGCGTTTTCACACGGCTTAGATGTCCACCGTTCAACTGCAGCAGAAATGTTTGAAGTTCCATTAGAATCAGTTACGGCTCAACAACGTTATAGTGCTAAAGCCATTAACTTCGGTTTAATTTATGGAATGAGTGCATTTGGATTATCACGTCAACTCAATATTCCGCGGAATGAAGCACAAACTTATATTGATCGTTATTTCCAACGTTATCCAGGTGTCAAACAATTTATGGCAGACATTCAGGAAAAAGCAAAACAAGAAGGCTTTGTTGAAACCTTATTAGGTCGTCGCCTATATTTGCCTGAAATCAGTTCTAGTAATGCGATTCGCCGTAAAGCAGCAGAACGTGTCGCTATTAATGCCCCAATGCAAGGTACCGCTGCGGATATTATTAAAAAAGCGATGATCGATCTTGATCGATTAATTGCAGATAAAGATGATATTCGTATGGTGATGCAAGTACATGATGAATTAGTATTTGAAGTAAAAGAAGAAAAAGTGGCTGAATACCAAGCACTAATTAAGCAAGTAATGGAAAATGCAGTCAAACTCACCGTGCCATTAATTGTGGAAGTTAATGCTGGCGATAATTGGGATCAAGCACATTAATTAGAATAGAGATAAGAATATAAATTAGGTTTCGCATTGCGAAACCTAATTTTTTGTTGGATTACAATAAATAACTTGCAGCTTTTACCACAATCTTAACTGCATTTTCTTCCGTTGCTTTCATTGTTGCTTCATTTGGAATTTCTTGTTGTGTACGATTGACAATCGCTCCCGCAACCATACCCGCACGCAACCCTAAAGCAGAACACATAGTAAACAAAGTTGCTGATTCCATTTCAAAGTTCATTACATTGAGTTCCTGCCACTGTTTTAATGAACCTTGGAAACGACGCCATACTTTACCAGAATAAGTATCGTAACGTTCTTGGCCTGGATAGAAAGTATCAGAAGAGGCAGTAATACCGACATAAGTTTTATTCGGATTTAACTCTTGTGCAGCACGATACAATGCAGTGGTACATTCAAAGTTCGCAACTGCTGGATATTCTAATGGTGCAAAGTGCTGGCTTGCGCCATCTAAACGTACTGCACCTGTGGTAATTAATACATCACCAACATTGATTTCTGGTTGAATTGCCCCTGTTGTTCCAATACGCAAGAACGTTCTTACACCTAATTGGGCAAGCTCTTCTACTGCAATAGACACAGATGGTCCACCGATACCAGTTGAACACACAACAACCGCTTTGCCATTTAAATAGCCTAACCAAGAGGTAAATTCTCTGGTTGAGACTAAAAATTTCGGATTTTCTAGCTGTTTCGCAATCACAGGTACACGTTCAGGTGCACCAGGTACGATAGCTAAAGTTGCTCCGTCTAAATCACTTTTCTTAAGACCTAAGTGAAAAACATCCGACATAATTCCCTCCTTTATTATGATTATGGTTTTATATCTCGGAGAATAGGATTTTGCATCGAAATTAAAGTTTCAGTAGATTGAATTTCATCAATTAACTGAATTTTCGTTGCCAAAACATGATGCAGCTCTTCAATAGTATGCGTCATCACTTTAATAAAAATAGAATAATTTCCTGTGGTGTAATAAGCCTCTACCACTTCATCAAATTCTTGTAATTTAGCAATCACTTTTTCGTAGTCTTTCGCACTTTTTAAGATAATGCCAATAAAACAACACACATCATAGCCAAGGCGTCTTTCGTTAATTTTTACTTTTGTGCCTTCAATAATGCCAGATTGACGCATTTTTTCGACTCGTACATGAATCGTACCAGGACTTACTCCAAAGTTTTTTGCCATTTCAGCATAAGGTGTACGTGCATCTTGTGTTAAGACACGCAAAATTTGTTGATCAAGATGATCAATATTACTGATTGGTTGCATACTTGTCCTTTTAGACTGTGGAATTATTAGATATTATATAATTTATAGAGATAAAAAATAAATTTCTTCTAATGATAAGGAGCTTCAGCAGTAGTTTCAAGACAAAATCTGGTTATACTGCTGAATTCAGATAAAAGTGTGAAGCTGATCAATATTTTCTATTGCTCTTTAACTCTCTAAAGCGAATAAATCGACTTGCTTGACTCGTTGCGGTAAGTCACCGCTTAAGCCTGTTGCTTGTGCGATAAATTGTTGTTTCACGGGTAAAAGTTTATCTGTTAGGCTCAACCCAATGCCGCGTACTAATTTTTTCAATGGCATATCCCCCGCAAACAGATCTTTAAATCCTTGCATCGCAACCAACATCTTCATTGCTTCAGTTTTACGCCAACGTTCATAATGACGTAAATGACGATATGCACCTATATCTTTATTGTGAGCTAAATTAACCTCGATTTCTTGTGCTAAGGCTAATGCGTCCATAAAACCTAAATTTACGCCTAAACCTGCTAGCGGATGAATAGTATGTGCAGCATCCCCAATTAATGCCACTCTATCTTGTACAAAATGGCGGGCAAATCTGGCACATAATGGATAGATATTACGTTCACTCACAACTCGACATAAGCCTAATCGATTATCAAACGCCGTAGTTAAACGGCGGTTAAATTGCTCCTCATCACACACTGCTAATGCTTTTGCTTGTAATGGATCTTGTGACCATACAATGGAACTTAAATTCGGTTGATGTAATGGTAAAAAGGCTAAAATGGACTCTGAGGAAAAAATTTGCCGACAAACTTGTTGATGAGGTTCTTCAGTTTCAACATTACAGACCAATGCAGTATGTTGATAATCACGAAAACTCAAAGGGATCTGAATTTGCTCACGCAACCAAGAATTCGCACCATCTGCGCCAACAACTAATTTAGCTACAACAATTTCGCCATTGTCTAAACTTAATACCGCATTGTTCTCATTAATCCCCACAGAGATTGGTTTAGCCAATAGCAACTCCGCATTTGCTTGTTGTTCTACCGCTTCATATAACGCTTGACGGATAATTTGATTCTCAACTATATGCCCTAAATGATCGATACCTAAATTTTGTGTATCTAATTGAATATTGGCGAAACTATCCTTTTCCCAAACGTACATTTGAGCATAAGCAGTAGCTCGCCACTGCTGAATTTGTTGCCAAACTCCAAATTGGCGCAACATAGCTTCTGAGGCAAGATTTAACGCACTAACTCGATTAGTAACACTGGTTAATTGGAAATGTGGTGTTTGCGTTTCAATTATCGCAATCGAACAAGACACCTCTTTCAATGCTTGAGCTAATGCCAAGCCCACCATACCGCCACCAATAATGACTATATCGAAAGTTTTCATAAAATCCGTCCTAATGTTGGTTGTACAAACAAATTACGCAAGCCAGAACAATGACTTAAGCTCAGTAAACCAAGATTTCGTAATAGCTGAAAAGGTAAGAGATCATTACTAAAACTTTGTACTAAGTTACTGGTGAGATTCATTATTCGTTGTTGATCTTGTATTCGATCGTTTTGGTATTGTTGTAGCATCTGTTCAGAACCAATATCTTTTTTTGTATTCACAATCGCTTCTGCTAAAGCAAATACATCACGAATACCTAAATTAAATCCTTGTCCTGCAACTGGATGCAAAGTTTGTGCCGCATTACCCACTAATGCCACTCGTTGTCCAATAAACGAAGCACTGCGTTTTAGTTTTAATGGATAAGCTGTGCGGCGACTTACTGAAGTAAATTTCCCCAAACGCCAACCAAAACGTTGCTGTAAATGTTGTAAAAAAGCCTGATCATCGAAACCGAGTAATTGTTCTGGTTGTTTGGTACAAAAAACCAATGACATCATATTGTTTCGCATCGGCAATAAGGCAATCGGACCATCAGATGTAAATCGTTCAAATGCTCGTCCTTGATGCGCCACTGATGTCATCACATTGGCAATTACGGCACTCTGATGGTAATCCTGTTCAATATAACTAGTAATGCCAGCCAGTTTTGCCAGTTGTGAATCGGTACCATCTGCTGCGACCAGTAATTTTGCGCTTAATTCACATCCGTTATCCAATAATACATTGACTTGCTCGGCTGTCGTTTGTAATTGTTGAATGGTATGAGGACAGAAAAAATCAATATTCGCTTTATCCGTCAAGGCTTGGGCAAACATCTCGCCCATATGATGTAAAGAAACCACAACCCCCACTTGCGTTAAGTGCATATCGCTTGCATTAATTTCTACAATACCACTATGCCCACGATCTGACACATGCACTTGTTTAATCGGCTCAGCAAATTGTTTTATCCGATCCCACAATGTTTGTTGTGAATTAAATTGAATACGGTTTAATTTACGACAAGTACCATCTGATAATGCAACACAACGACTATCAAATCCTACACCTTGATGTTGCGATCGTTGCTGCTTTTCAATCACCGCAACCTTGAGTCGAGATGAACTCATAGTGTGCAATGCTAGTGCAAGTGTTAGCCCATTCATTGCCCCACCGCCTATAATTACATCGTAGTGTTGCTGTTGCATTGGTTAATCCTTTTGTGCCATTAAGGCTTCAATATCGGCAATTTCTTTTGGTACAGCGGCAGTTAATACTTTATTACCATATTCCGTAATTAACAGATCATCTTCAATCCGCACACCAATACCACGATACACCTCAGGAATATCTTCTGCATTCGGAATATATAAGCCAGGCTCGACTGTGACCACCATTCCAGGTTGCAATTCACGTTGACGATCGACACCGTAACTGCCTACATCATGCACATCTAAGCCGAGCCAATGCCCTAAACTATGCATATAAAAACGGGTGTAAGCTTTTTCTGCAATAAGTGTTTCTACATCACCTGATAAAATACCTAAGCGTACTAAACCAGCGACTTTAATGCGTAACACTTCATCATTTGCTTGTTTAATGGAACCGCCATTGACTAATAATTCAATAGCACGTTTTTGTGCGTCCAAGACAATTTGATAAATTTCACGTTGTGCAGGACTAAACTTACCATTCACAGGGAAAGTACGCGTAATATCCCCTGCATACATTGCAAACTCACAGCCAGCATCAATTAACACCAGATCACCATCTTGCATTAATCGATCATTCTCCGTGTAATGCAGGATACACGCATTTTCCCCACTCGCGATAATAGAAGGATAGGACTCCCATCTTGCACCAAAACGATTAAATTCGTGCAGCATTTCACTGGCTAATTCGTATTCAAAACGTTGTGGGCGAGCTTGTTTCATCGCCCGAATATGGGCTAATGCAGAAATTTGCCCAGCTTGTTGCATTAAGCGAATTTCATTATCTGATTTAAATAAACGCATTTCGTCTAAAATATGTCGCCAACAAACCAATGTAGTTGGTGGCGTAATGCCTTGTCGTTGCTGGGTACGCATCCAAGACAATGTTTGACGAACAATCTCATCTCCCCACGCTTGTACTTCTTCAGCGTGATAAAGGGTATCTAAACCATTTAATAATTGTGGTAACTGTTGACGCACCTCATCAATGGAAATGGCTTGATCTAAATGTAATGTTGCAGGAGCTTGTTCAACCCCTAAACGGCGTCCATTCCATGTTTCCATTAATGGATCAGAAGGGCGTAGAAACAGAATACTTTGCTCACCTTGTTCATTCTTTTTCAATAACAGGATCGCATTTGGTTCATTGAATCCTGTTAAATACCAGAAGTAATTATCTTGACGAAATGGGTAATTAGATGAAGCGGTACGTTGTTGTTCTAAATTGGAAAAAACTAATAAGCCACTATTATTAGGTAGTTGAGCTAATACTGCTGCTCGGCGTTGTTGAAACTCTTCAATTGGCATCTCTGCCATATAACTTAAATCCACAATAACTTCCTCTTAGTGAATTGTTTTATGTGTTGTAGTTGATTGATTAAAGTGAGAATAAAATAGCATTGCAATGGTGCGTAAATATTCAATGACCTCTTCTAAAGCATGTGCAAGACTCTCTTCATCATCATCTTCTTCATAACCAAGTTGGCAAATTTCACGTAAATCCGCTAACGCTTCGGCAATATCTTGTTGCTGCTCCTGTTGTAAATTCGGTTGGGCTAGCCCTAAGCCCAGTAAAAAATGGTTACACCACTCACTTAATGCAGCAATATTTTGGTAAGTATCGTCTAGATTGCCTAAATCGAGATCAAAGGTAAATTCACTAAGATCAGATAGACTTTGATTTAATGTTTTATATAACTCTGCAATTTTACTAATAAGTTGTACCGGATAAGCGTGATCATCATTAGTAAACTTATATAACAAAGGTTTCCAACTTTCATCACGGATCCCACCACAAATAAATCCAGTTAGTAGCCCGTGTAGTTCAACTCCATTTAATGCAATATCGACTTGTTTTAATTCTTTTGTAAGCTGTGCTGCTGTAATGACCATATTTTTTCCCATTTAATGACAAACGTTAGCCATTCTAACACCAACCAGAATATCCACCAATAATCTATGACGAAACTTATTTGCTATGGCATAATATCTGCCATTTATGAATTATGATTTCTGTCTAAAGAGGTTCTTGTATGTCTAAAAATATTGATTTGTATATTTTTGGTCAAAACCTACGTTTAAGCTGCCCTGAAGATCAACATCAGGCACTAAGAGAAGCGGCTGATATTTTGGAAAAGAAAGTATCAGAACTAAAAAATCGTACGGGTATTATTCAATTAGATAAAGTGTTAACGATTGTTGGATTAAATTTATGTCATGAATTAATCACTCAACAACAACAAAATTCAGAACGAGAAAATCTTATTAATAATAAAATTGAACAAATAGAACACTCTTTAAGCACTATTTTATCAAATATGCCAACACACAAATAAAAGATGATTTAAATTAAGGAAATTAAATTCTCTGACTAGGCAAATTGATAAAATTAATGTACTATTAAAACCATCCTGAGGTGTGCGACAATGGGTTACGTCCCTGAGCCGATACTGATATATTTTCGAGTTGGTTACCTACAATCGGTGAGCATGCTTGATTTATCAAGAAGCCTAATGACTGTAAGACTGACTCCCTTGAACCGTAGGGTTCAAGGACCGACCACCCGTATCGGCACCTCGGGTTCTAAATAAAGTAGCCAAGCCTATGTCTATTATTTCATCTTACTCTCAAATTATATTTCCAGAGAATTCTGCATTTAATAAAACTAACCAAAGACAACAATTACGGCAATTTATCCGTAAACAACGATCTGCTTTATCCATTCAACAACAATTAGATGCAGAACAAAAAATTATTGCCCCCGTACTAGAATTCTTACACACACGTCCCGTAAAAAATATTGCCATTTACCTTTCTTTCGATGGTGAACTTTCGACAAAAGCGTTAATTCAAACACTCTGGCAACAAGGCTATCATCTCTATTTGCCTGTATTACATCCTTTTAGCGATGGCAATCTCTTATTTCTTGCTTATACGCCTGACACACCATTACGAAAAAATAAATTCTCAATTAGTGAACCAAAATTAGATGTCACTCAAGTTTTACCTGCTAATCAGTTAGATATTATTTTCACACCTCTCGTTGCTTTTGATCAGCAAAAAAACCGTTTAGGTATGGGAGGTGGTTTTTACGATCGTACCTTAGAAAATTGGCAACAGAAAAACTTTCTACCAATTGGCTTAGCCCACCAATGTCAACAGGTAAGTGAGATCCCTTGTGAAGCATGGGACATTCCATTATTTGATATTTTTGCAGTTTAGGTGGAAGGTATTCAGAAAAAAATGTCGGATATTTTGTATCCGACATTTTTAATATTTGCTTAGCGTCTCTATTGGGCTGCTGCCTGTGTCGGCTCAATAGAAGCACGATCAATCGCAGTATGATAACCCGCTGCACCTTTGCCTCTGAAACTATAACGAGAGCCTTTCCACTCTACAATATTTAACGCCATTGGCATTAACTCATCTGCTGCAGCTAAAGTCATTTCTGCTTTAATATGTTGCACTGCAGAAATTGTACCTAAACGACCATTAAATTGATAAGTCGATTGATACGGAACCACTACTGTTTCAGTGACTTCTGGTTCAGTTACTACTTCATCCAATACAACTTGTTCAACAACTACTGTATCTACTTCTGATACAGGCGTTTCTATTGTTGCTGGTTGCTCAGCAGCTTGTGCTAATAATGCCTGATTTAAACTACTATTTGGTTTAGATTTTGCCTCTTTTCCATTTGCAGCCATAGTTAATACAGGCTCTAATGGACGCGGATTTGGTTCTTGGCTTGCCACCGCAGAAGTAACAGGAATCAAGGTTTCATTAGTATTTTGTTTTTGTTGTTCTAACATCTCATCAACAGAAACAAATGCACTGTTTTTCTCTTTCTCAACACGAGTCACAAATGGCAGGCAAATCTTACCACTCGCCAATTCAGGGGATGCTACCGCCATAAATAATGGCATTGGTGATACCACTTCTGCCACATGACGACGTCTGCGATTGTTCATACGTAAATGACGAGGTAAACGACGTGAACGATTGTTCTCTTTATGCGTTTTCTCTTGTCCTACATTTTCTTCTGTTTCTGCTGCCCCTTGAACATCGGTTTCAAGCGGAGCATTACTTAATGCCACTTCAGTAGTTTCTACAACTGAATTATCAACTTTTACTTCTGTTGACAATACTTCTTTTGTTGTTTCAACTACTGGAACCACTTCAGATACAGCCACCGCTGTTTCTACTACGGCATTATCACTCACACTATTTTCTTGTTCGGTTGATACCTCATTATTTAAACGTACTTTCTTACGTAAATCACGGCGTTGACGACGAGAAGCAACCTGTTGCTCTTTACTATTTTCGTCTTCTGGTTTATTACGAGTTACCGCAGTCGAAACATTCGCCTCATTCAACTCTTCATTTACTGGTTTACGAGCAGTACGTTTAGTGCGTTTTGTAGTTTCATCTTTCTCTGTTGTAAGATTTGCCTCTTTACGACGAGTATCTTCGTTATTACGACGATCACGTTGACGATTATCACGGTTATCACGGCGTGGGCGTTTATTATTACGAGAATTAGATTGTTTACCTTTCTCTTCAGTTTCTTGATCAGCAAATAGACCTTTAATCTTTTGCCATAAACGTCTGAATAGTGAAACTTTCTCTTCTTCTTTACGTTTTACCACTGGTGCAGGTGCTGGAATAGTAATTTCTACTGCAGCAACCTCTGGCTGTGCTGGAGCTGCATTTGCTGTCACTTCCGTTACACGACTTATTAAGGATTCTTCACCATCAGATTCCTCTTGAATATCATGTAATTTCGTCAAGTTATAGCTTAATGTATGATTATCCTCACCATCACGTAAACGGAATACTGAAAAATGCGGTGTTTCCATTTGTTCATGTGGCACAACGATAATTTGTACATTATGACGCTTCTCAATCTCGGTGATCGCACGGCGTTTTTCATTCAACAAGTACGTTGCAATTTTTACAGGCACAATAGTATGTACTTGTTTAGTATTTTCTTTCAGTGCTTCTTCTTCTAACAAACGTAAAATTGAAAGCGATAATGACTCATTATCACGAACTTTCCCCGTTCCTTGACAACGTGGACAAATATGATGAGTTGACTCATTTAATGATGGGCTTAGACGTTGACGTGACATCTCTAATAAGCCGAAACGTGAAATACGGCTAATTTGAATTCTAGCACGATCTTGACGTACCGCATCACGAATTCGATTTTCAACTTCACGTTGATGACGCGCTGGTGTCATATCGATAAAATCAATCACAATTAAACCACCAAGGTCACGTAACCGTAATTGACGAGCAATTTCATCCGCTGCTTCTAAGTTAGTGTTTAATGCAGTTTCTTCAATATCACCGCCACGTGTTGAACGTGCTGAGTTGATATCAATCGCGGTCAACGCTTCTGTTACGTCAATAACGATAGAACCACCTGATGGTAATTGCACTTCACGTTGGAAAGCCGATTCAATTTGTGATTCAATTTGGAAATGACTGAATAATGGCACTTCACCTTGATAAAGTTTGACTCGATTAATAAAGTCTGGACGCACCAATTTGATATGCTCTTTTACTTTGTCATATACCTTACGGCTATCGATTAAGATTTCACCAATATCACGACGCAAATAATCACGAATTGCACGCACAATAACATCACTTTCTTGGTGAATTAAGAATGGTGCTGGACGTGATTCTGACGCTTGCTTAATCGCTTCCCAGTGATGTAATAGAACATGTAGATCCCATTGCAACTCTTCAGGTGATCTTCCCACACCAGCAGTACGCACAATTAAACCAACACCATCTGGTACTTCTAATGAACCAAGTGCTTCTTTTAACTCTAAACGTTCATCCCCTTCAATACGGCGTGAAATACCGCCAGCACGAGGATTGTTTGGCATAATCACTAAATAACTACCAGCCAAAGAGACAAAAGTTGTTAACGCAGCACCTTTATTACCCCGTTCTTCTTTGCTAACTTGCACAATGACTTCTTGTCCTTCGTGCAAAATATCACGGATATTTGGTCTGCCTTGATAAACATAGCCTTCTGGGAAATATTCTCTAGCAATTTCTTTTAAAGGAAGGAAACCATGTCGTTCTGCACCATAATCAACAAATGCAGCTTCTAAACTTGGTTCTACTCGGGTGATTTTTCCTTTATAGATGTTGGCTTTCTTTTGTTCATGCCCTGGAGATTCAATATCGAGGTCAAATAGACGTTGACCATCAACTAGAGCGACACGCAACTCTTCCTTTTGCGTGGCGTTAATTAACATTCTTTTCATCGTTATTTCTCTATTCTTGTTATAACTTTTATAAAAACGATGATAATACAAACACTTTAATTCTGTTGTTGCAGTATGCCAATCTCCCGATTCTCATTGTGCTAAAACGTAACGCAATTTAACATACAAACATGACTGTTCCATTGTTTGTACTAAATGGTTACTTTGAACTGATTATATTGAATTTGCTTAATTCGTGTCCTGTATTAACATCTCTAAAATTGGTGTCTTACGCCCTACTGCTGCACCAAAAATCAAGTTAAAAAGCACTATTTTGTGATTGATAAAGACAAAACAGCAAATGTGTTAATTGCCCACAAAAAAATGCTCCTTATTATTCCATTTTATCGGCCTTTTGCAAAGCTAAAGATCCTTAATTTCCTATCACTTACTGTGAAAAAAATTGCGTAATTTTTCGCAACTCCTGATGCTTAATGGTATGATACGCCGAATTTTTTAAGGTTAGAGAAATTATGAGTCATTCTGAAAATAATGTAATTAATGCGAATGTCCGTTTTGTGACGATTGAAAGCGATGAGGATCAACAACGCATCGATAATTATTTATTAGCCAAATTAAAAGGTGTACCCAAAAGTTTAATCTATCGCATTATTCGTAAAGGTGAAGTACGGGTAAATAAAGGTCGAGTCAAACCTGAATATAAATTACAAGCGGGTGATATAGTGCGAATCCCACCAGTAAGAGTGAGTGAAAAAACCGACACTGTTCCCGTTTCCACCAAACTTAATAAAGTGAGTGAACTAGAACAACAAATCTTATTTGAAGATGATCAACTCCTAATAATCAATAAGCCTTCTGGTATTGCGGTACATGGTGGCAGCGGTTTAAGTTTTGGGGTAATCGAAGCATTACGCGCTTTACGTCCACAAGCAAAATTTCTCGAACTGGTACACCGTTTAGACCGTGATACTTCAGGGATTTTATTGGTTGCGAAAAAACGTTCTGCCTTACGCAATTTGCATGAGCAGTTACGTGAAAAAACAATCCAAAAAGATTATTTGGCATTAGTTAGAGGTGAATGGCAATCACACTGCAAAGTGATCAAAGCACCGCTATTAAAGAATGAATTATCTAGTGGCGAACGTATTGTTAAAGTCAGCGATCAAGGCAAGCCATCTGAAACCCGTTTTAGGGTAGAAGAACGTTTTAGTTTTGCAACGTTAGTGAAAGCCTCTCCTGTTACAGGTCGAACACATCAAATTCGGGTACATACACAATATGCTGGACATCCAATTGCGTTTGATAGCAAATACGGTAACAAGGAATTTGATCAACAACTTGCACCATTTGGCTTACAGCGACTTTTTTTACACGCTTACTCCATTCGTTTTACTCACCCTAAAAGCGGAGAGGAAATGGTTGTTCAAGCACCATTGGATAAAGCGTGTAAGCAGTTGTTAGTACAATTAAGAAACTTAACTCAATATTCCTAGTTAAAGCTGACTGCTAATAAGGATAATTTTAAGAATAGGTGTAGGTTAGCGCTTATCCAACTATCCAACATTAGTTTGTTGACAACGTCAGCTTAATTAAATGTTAGTTTATTTTTCACTAAATTTTAGCTTTAGGTTTCGACCTAAAGTTGGATTTAAAAATTCGGCTACACAATTTCCCCATTCTGCAAATAAAAAGTAGCTCCTTCTTGCCAATGAGGTTGTTGGAGTTGTTCAGGGGTAATGGCGGTAATAATCACTTGCGATTGGCTTTCTTTAAGACGCTGTGCCAATAATGCTCGTTTATTCGGATCCAATTCTGAAGCAAAATCATCAATTAAAAAAATACAACGCCGTTGTTGCTCACGCATTAAATGTTCACCTTGTGCTAAGCGCAAGGCACACATTAATAATTTCAACTGCCCACGAGAAAGAATATCTTCTGCTGGCAAACCATTGGCTTTAAATTTAAAATCCGCTCGTTGTGGTCCTGACATCGTGTAACCAACTGCTTGATCACGTTGAAAATTTGCTGCCAAAACCTCTGCATAATCTTGATCTTTCGTCCAGCCTTGATAAAACTGGGTATCAATTTCGACTTCAGGCAAAAATAGCCGACAAGTCGCCTCAATTTCTGCCTTTAATGTTTCGGCATACTGCTCACGCCAAGTACTAATTTGATGTGCGATCTGCTGCAACTGCTGATCCCAAATCTTAATTTGGGCATATTCATTGACTTGCTGTAATGCCGCATTACGTTGTTTCAACAAGCGATTCATCATTGACCATAACTGATGAAAGTTTGGTTCAAGATGAAATAGTCCCCAATCCAGAAATGCTCGGCGATAACTTGGTCCACCATTAATTAAAGTAAGTCCTTCAGGGGTAATTAATTGCATTGGCAAGAGATGGGCTAAATCAGAAATTTTATTACCATCTTCACCATTAATCCGAATCGTACTTTCACCTTGGCGAGTTTTCTGTAATCCAACTGACCAGCTTGCTTGTTGATCTTCTATCTTTGCATATAGCGTAAACGCAGTTTGTTCATACTGAATCACTCGACTGATCACAGAACTTTTAAAGGAACGTCCATGCCCTAAAAAATAGATCGCTTCTAAAAGACTCGTTTTCCCACTGCCATTATGTCCAATCAAAAAATTAAAGCCTGAGTTTAAGGCTAAACTCACGGCTTTAAGATTTCTAAAATGTTGAATATTGAGTTGAGATAAAGCCATAACTACAGACGCATTGGCATAATCACATATTCTGCATTGCTTTCTTCACAATCTTCCATTAAACAACTGGAAGTTGCATCCGTTAAACGAATACGCACAGATTTACATTTCAACGCATTGAGTACATCAAGGATATAGCTTACATTGAAACCCACTTCCATTGGTTCACCTGTATAACTAACATCGATCACTTCTTCTGCTTCTTCCTGATCTGGATTTTGCGCTAAGATTTTTAATTGATTTGCTTCAATAATTAAACGTACACCACGGAAACGTTCATTAGATAAAATTGCTGCTCGAACACAAGCCTGCTTTAATGAGTTCCAATCCACTTCTAAAATACGATCTGCATTGCGTGGTAATACTCGGCGATAATCAGGGAAACGACCATCAATGAGCTTAGAGGTAAAAATCACATTATTGAGATGCACTTGGATATTATTTTGCCCCATACGGATATGTGCGTTTTCACTGTTACTATCCAATAACCGCATTAATTCAATTACCCCTTTGCGTGGCACGATAATCGCGTAATCTGGCACATTTTGTGCTAATTGAATTCCACAAACCGCTAAACGGTGTCCATCTGTTGCCACCGTTCTTAACACATTACTTTCAGTTTCAAATTTCATCCCATTTAAGAAATAACGGGCATCTTGATTCGCCATAGAAAATTGCGTTGCTTCCATTACTCGGCGTAACACGGATTGTTCCAAACTAAATTCGACATCAATATCTAGCTGTGTCAGATTTGGATAACTATCTGCTGGCAAAGTCGCTAAATTAAATTTACTACGTTCAGCGGTAACTAATACACGATCATTTTCATAATTTACGGTAATTTCAGCATCATCATTTAATGAACGGCAAATATCTAAGAATTTGCGTGCTGGGATCGTAAATACGCCATCCTCACTAGAGGAAGTTAATTGCACAAAAGTAGAAAGTTCTACTTCAAGATCTGATCCAGTTAACGTCAAACGATCGCCTGCAATTTTCACCAAAATATTATTTAATACAGGCAAAGATGGACGACTACTTAAAACACCGCATACTTGCTGTAAAGGTTTTAATAAATTTTCTCTTGCTACGATAAATTGCATATGTCCACCTTAAGTTGATAATGTTCTGATCAGATTTGCATAATCTTCACTGGTATTATTGTCTGAATCACGTAATTCGGCGATCTTACGACATGCATGTAATACTGTTGTATGATCACGATCGCCAAATGCTCGCCCGATTTCTGGCAAACTATGATTAGTTAATTCTTTCGCTAATGCCATCGCCATTTGACGAGGACGTACAACCGAGCGTGCCTTGCTTTTCGACTTTAAATCAGCCACTTTAATCCGATAGCGTTCCGCCACCACTTTTTGAATATTATCTAGCGTCACTGAACGATCATGTACTGCCAACATATCTTTTAGTGTTTCACGCACAAAATCGATAGTAATTGGTTGCCCCGTAAAATTAGCATTAGCACTTACTCGGTTTAATGCACCTTCTAATTCACGCACATTAGTTCGTAATTTTTGTCCAATAAAAAATGCCACTTCTTCAGGCAAGACAATATTACTCTCTTCTGCTTTCTTCAATAAAATAGCTACCCGTGTTTCCAACTCTGGCGGTTCAATCGCTACACTTAACCCCCAGTTAAAACGAGATTTTAGCCGTTCTTCGATTTTATCAATCTCTTTTGGATAACGATCCGAGGTTAAAATGATCTGTCTGCCACCTTCAAATAAGCTATTGAAAGTATGGAAAAATTCCTCTTGTGAACCTTCTTTACCTGCAAAAAATTGAATATCATCAATTAATAACGCATCTAATGAACGATAGAATTTTTTAAATTTATCAATACTTTCTGTTTTTAACGCTTTAACCAATTCTTGTACAAAACGTTCAGAATGGATATAAACCACTTTAGCATCTGGTTTATTTTTCAAGATTCCATTACCAATCGCGTGCAATAAGTGAGTTTTGCCTAATCCAGTGCCACCATATAAAAAGAGAGGGTTATAACCTTCATCGCCAATTTTTTCTGCTACTTTTTGTGCTACAACACGGGCTAATTGGTTAGATTTACCTTGTACGAAATTATGAAATTCATACTTAGGATTTAAATTCGTTTTAAATTTACCTGTTTGATTGCTTACAGGTTGAACAGTCTCACCAGTTTGTACTACTCCCATTATTGGAACTGCTTCTTTAACAGGGCGAGTTCCTTCACGAACTCGCACACTAAATTGAGGATCCGCAGTTAAAAAATGAACAATTTCTTCAATTTGGGCTAAATATTTATCTTGCACCCAATCACGCACAAATCGATTTGGCGCATAAAGTACCATTGTATTTTCTGAAATATCTGCTTGTAGTGGACGAATCCAAGTGCTGAAGTCAAGCTGGCTAATTTTATCTTGCAGCTGTAAAAGGCAACTTTGCCAAAGAGAAGATAATCTGTGCTGTTCCATAGGTATGTTATGCTAATTGTTATCAAAAATTTTCAATGATCCATCTAAAACCGATGGTTATCATACAATAAACTCGGATTAAGATCTTCCCAAAAGATCAATTTTTCTCGAGGAGTTTTTTATCATCTTCAAACACTAAGGTTGCGAACATTCTGTTTTCTACGATGCGAAGTGATAAAAAGTGAATTTTTCTGTTTATCTATTTGACGAAAAGCAAATTTCTGATTAGAATTGCGTCCTCTTTTTATTGTAACTTTTTGTTTTAATATCTATGGCTTTACTCAAAGTACATTTGAGTTATGCCTTTAATTTGTATTAAAACGTCAATTTATTAGGTAGATTAGAAAATGAAACGTACTTTCCAACCTTCTGTATTAAAACGTAGCCGCACTCACGGTTTCCGTGCTCGTATGGCAACTAAAAAAGGTCGCCAAGTTTTAGCTCGTCGCCGTGCTAAAGGTCGTGCACGTTTAAGTGCATAATCTGCTGATCCACGAGTGTCTAAGCTAGGATTTTCAAGGGAGTTACGTCTGCTAACTCCCGTTCAATTTAACTTCGTATTTCAACAACCTTTCAGGGCTTCTTTACCTGAAATTTCTATTATTGCTCGTCCCAATACACTCCAACATCCTCGATTAGGTTTAACTGTTGCCAAAAAATATGTAAAGCGTGCTAATCAACGTAATCGAATTAAACGTGTTTGTCGTGAAAGTTTCCGTTTACAACAACACCAATTACCAAGTTATGACTTTATTATTATTGCACGTAAAGGGATAGGCGAATTAGATAATGCGTTGTTATTTAAAGCGTTGGATAAATTATGGCAACGACATCTACGTTTCTCAAAAAAATCTTAATTGGGTTAATCCGCTTGTATCAGCTCTTTATTAGTCCATTAATTGGTCCACGTTGTCGCTTCACGCCAACTTGTTCTCAATATGGTATAGAAGCAATTCAACTACACGGAGTGATAAAAGGGGGTTGGCTTACTGTGAAGCGTATATTAAAATGTCATCCTTTTGGTTCATCAGGGTATGACCCTGTGCCACCTATTGATAATCATAAACCACAGAGAAAAAAATAATGGATTCAAGACGTAGTTTACTTGTCATTGCGTTATTGTTTATTTCATTTCTTATCTATCAACAATGGGAAATTGATAACAATCCGCAATTAGCTCAACAAAACCAACAAGCACAAACGCAAACTCAAGTTACTCAAACTGATACTCCAGCAAGTAGTAACAGTGCTATTCAGGATATAACCAATAACCGTCAACAAGGACGTATTATCACGATTGAAAGTGATGTATTACGTTTAAAAGTTGATACCCTTGGTGGTGATGTTATTGAAGCACAATTATTAAAATATGGTGCAGAATTACACTCAAATACCCCATTTTCATTGTTAAAAAATACACCTGAACACGTTTATATTGCACAAAGTGGTTTAATTGGACCAAATGGCAGTGATAATGTTTCTGGTCGTGCAGATTATCAAGTAGATGGTGATCATTTCACTTTAGCAGAGGGACAAAACGAACTTACTGTTCCATTTACGTTTACTAAAGACGGCATTACTTATCGTAAAGTATTCACGCTAACACGTGATAGCTATGATGTAAAAGTTAACTTTGAAATCAACAACACCACTGCTGCACCAATTCAAGTTCAACCTTATGCACAACTAAAACATACATTAGTAGAAAGCTCAGGTAACATCGCAATGCCAACCTATACAGGTGGTGCTTATTCTTCTGCGGATACGAACTATAAAAAATATTCGTTTGATGATATGAAGAAAGCAAATTTAGACATTAAAACTAAACAAGGTTGGGCTGCTGTTTTACAACACTATTTTGCATCTGCTTGGATCCCTAACCAAGATGCTGAAAACCAACTTTATAGTTCAACGCAAGGTAATTTTGCTTATATCGGCTATCGTGGTCCAATGACAACGATTGCTAGCGGTGCTACAGATACGATTAAAAGCCAGCTTTGGGTTGGTCCTAAATTACAAAACCAAATGGAAACTGCTGCACCGCACCTTGATTTAACCGTAGATTACGGTTGGGCATGGTTTATCGCTAAACCACTCTTTAAATTATTACAAATCATTCACAACCTTGTACAAAACTGGGGTCTTGCAATTATTGGGGTAACTATTGTAGTTAAAGCAATTCTTTATCCTTTAACAAAAGCACAATATACCTCAATGGCTAAAATGCGAATGTTACAACCAAAAATTCAAGAATTACGTGAACGTTTTGGTGAAGACCGTCAAGCAATGAGTCAAGCGATGATGAAGCTTTATAAAGAAGAAAAAGTAAATCCGCTTGGTGGCTGCTTACCATTAATTCTACAAATGCCAATTTTTATCGCGTTATATTGGACTTTCTTAGAAGCAGTAGAATTACGACACGCGCCATTCTTTGGTTGGATTCAAGACTTGTCTGCACAAGATCCATATTACATCCTACCGTTATTAATGGGTGCATCTATGTTCTTATTACAAAAAATGTCGCCAACACCTGTTGCAGATCCTATGCAACAAAAAGTGATGACATTTATGCCAGTAATGTTTACTTTCTTCTTCCTTTGGTTCCCTTCAGGTCTAGTGCTTTACTGGGTGGTATCTAACGTCATTACCATTATCCAGCAGCAACTTATTTATCGAGGCTTGGAGAAGAAAGGTTTACATACACGTAAAAAATAAGATTTAAACAAATAAGGCATCTTCTACAAGATGCCTTAAATTTATGCAAAACTGAATTCATTTAGTAAAAATAACTATGGTACAAACAGAAACAATTGTTGCACAAGCAACTCCTCCAGGTCGTGGAGGAATCGGTATTTTACGTATTTCAGGACCTCTGGCGAGTGAAGTCGCACAGCAGGTTTTAGGGAAATGCCCGAAACCGAGAATGGCAGATTATTTACCTTTTAAAGATAGTGATGGAACAATTCTTGATCAGGGTATCGCCCTCTTCTTTAAAGCACCGAATTCTTTTACTGGTGAAGATGTTCTAGAGCTACAAGGACATGGTGGGCAAGTTATTCTCGATATTTTATTAAAACGTATACTACAAATTCATGGCGTACGTTTAGCTCGACCTGGTGAATTTTCTGAACAGGCTTTTTTAAATGATAAAATCGATTTAGCACAAGCAGAAGCGATCGCTGATCTGATTGATGCTAGCTCAGAACAGGCAGCACGTTCTGCCTTAAAATCATTACAAGGGGAATTTTCAAAACAGATTCACCAATTAGTTGATCAATTAATTTACTTGCGAACCTACGTTGAAGCGGCGATTGATTTTCCTGATGAAGAAATTGATTTTCTCGCCGATGGTAAAATTGAAAATTTATTAAACCAAATTATCCAACAGGTCGATAATGTACAAGCACAAGCTAAGCAAGGATCTTTACTGCGTGAAGGTATGAAAGTCGTTATTGCAGGGCGACCAAATGCAGGTAAATCTAGCTTATTAAATGCACTTGCAGGTAGAGAAGCAGCGATTGTGACTGATATTGCAGGAACGACTCGTGATGTCTTACGCGAACATATTCATTTAGATGGAATGCCGTTGCATATTATTGATACAGCAGGTTTACGCATAGCTACTGATGAAGTAGAACGGATTGGTATTGAACGTGCATGGCAAGAAATTGAACAAGCTGATCGTGTCTTATTTATGCTTGATAGTACTACCACAAAAGAAACTTTACCTGAAAAAATCTGGCCTGACTTTATGTCAAAATTACCGCAATCTATGCCAGTAACGATTATCCGCAATAAAGCAGATCTGAGTGGTGAAACAAAGGGTATTTCATTAGAAAATGGTTATACTACTGTTACCTTATCGGCAAAAACACAACAAGGGATTCAATTACTCAAAGAGCATCTTAAAGAGAGTATTGGATATCAGACTGTGACTGAAGGTGGTTTCCTTGCACGCCGCCGTCATTTAGAGGCATTAAATCAAGCAGCTGAACACTTACAATGTGGTCACGTCCAACTCACTCAATTCTATGCTGGTGAATTATTAGCAGAAGAATTAAAAATGGCACAAAACGCATTAAGTGAAATTACTGGGGAATTCACTTCAGATGATTTACTCGGTAATATTTTCAGTTCTTTTTGTATTGGAAAATAAAAAGTGTGTGGTATTTAATACCACACTTTTTAATTTAATTATTATTAAAAATAGAATAATAAAGTTATATATTTTAAATTGCTTATAAAGCTATTATGGATAATAACAATTTAATGTACTTTCTTATGATATTTAATTTTTGGAGAGTGATGTACTTTCATTACTTTTTTTCCTGGCGTACCTGGCTTAATTAAAATCACCTTTGATTTATTGATACTTCTATAACGAGAATCATGTAATACACAACCACTCAATATTGTTGCTAATAATGTAATAACTAATAATTTTTTCATATATACCTACTCTTCTTGGATTGTTTTTCATAGGATTCTAAAAATAAAAAAACAAACCAGCAAATAATTATTCCTTACCATAACTACATCGAATTAAAAGAAATATTATTCTCGTTACTTATCCACTAATAAAAAGGTGAACTTAATATTGTTTCCATAGAAACAATTTATAGTTCACCTAATTAATCAATCTTAATATATCACTTTAATTCTGATAACTTTCACTTAAGCCTTGTTCTGCTAAAGTTTCATCACGATCTTTTGCTGAAACTCGTAAACGTGCAAAATAATCTTTCGTTTCTGCAACAATGACTTTTCGTAAACCAATTAATGCAATTAAATTTGGAATTGCCATTAAGCCATTTACTATATCAGCTAAACTCCAAATAATATCTAATTTAATAAATGCACCACCAGCAATTAATAAAATAAAACAGGTACGGAAAATCTTAATTCCTTTAATACCAGTTAAATATACAAAACAGCGTTCGCCGTAATAACACCACCCGAGAATAGTTGTAAAGGCAAAAAAGAGTAATCCAATCGTAACAATAGTTGCCCCAACACTATGCCCTAATCCTTGCGCAAAAGCTAAATTCGTGACTGCTGCCCCTTCAATTGGTGACTGCCATACGCCAGTGACCACAATCACTAACCCTGTCATCGTACAAATAATAATAGTATCGAAGAATGTACCTGTCATAGAGATTAAACCTTGACGCACAGGTTCTTCTGTTTGAGCCGCTGCTGCCGCAATTGGTGCACTTCCTAATCCAGATTCATTAGAGAATATACCTCTCGCCATTCCCGACTGAATCGCTTTTAACACTGTAAAACCAATCGCACCACCTAAAGCAGCTTCTGGATTAAAAGCACTATGAATAATTAATGCAAATGCATCTGGGATAACTTGCCAATTTAGCACTAAGATAACAACTGATGTCCCCACATAAAGCACAGCCATAAATGGCACAATTAACGAAGAAACAACAGCAATACGATTTACGCCACCAAGAATGATCATTGCAACTAATACAGTCATTACAATCGCTGTGATGATTGTCGATACACCAAAAGTGTCATTCATTGCATGCGTAATTGCATTAATTTGTGGGAAAGTTCCAATACCAAAGAAAGCGACCAATACACCAAAAATAGCAAATAAATTGGCTAACCACTTAACGCCTAATCCACGCTCAATGTAATACATTGGACCGCCAGACATAAATCCATTCTTATCTTTAGTACGATATTTAACCGCTAATAAGCATTCTGCATATTTGGTTGACATACCAAAAAATGCCACAATCCACATCCAAAAAATCGCACCTGGACCACCTGCTTGAATAGCAGTAGCTACCCCAACAATATTCCCTGTTCCGATAGTTGCAGATAACGCGGTACATAACGCCGCAAACGCAGAGACATCTCCCGCACCAGTGTTCCCTTTTTTGAAAATATAACGTAATGCTCGAGGCAATGCCCAAATTTGCAAAAAACCTAAGCGAAAACTGAAATAAATACCAGTTCCACCTAATAAAATCAGTAATGGTGGCCCCCAAACAAAGCTGTCTATTGCAGCCAATATTTGATTAAAACTCATGACTTCCTCGTAAATAAAAATGCTAAATACAAGGAGTAGAAAAGAATAAAAAGAAATATCGTAATAATACGATAAATGTGAAATGAAATTTGTTCTTTCCTGCCCCTGTCCTTTTGCCTGAGCGTTTCAAAAATCTACTGATTTTTTTGCGCCTTCGGCGTCCGTTTAAAACGGATCTCTCCAAGGGTTCGTCCAGTAACAGTCCATGCTGTAAACAGCGCCTGAAAGAGTTTACCTCGTCGGCGTAGAGTCAATTCTCTACTCTCCAGCTACCTTCATCCGAACTCGGTTCTAATGAAACCAAGCGAAATTCTAACAACTTCTCTATACTAGCTCAAGCCGTATAGCCTATCTTTCTATAATAATTTTACTAAACGGTTTAAATCAGCCTGAATCGCACCAGCTGTCATTTTTACGCCTGCACTTGGACCGTGAATCACTAACGGATTATCGCGATACCATAGACTTTTAATCAGGAACAGATTTTCACCTGGCAATACTCGACTAATTGGGTCATCTTGCCCACAAATTTCTAAACCAATTTTTGATTGTCCATTCGCCAAGAAACGTACCACATAACGCAACGTACCATGCTCCTCTTTAGCATCGTGATAATGTTCTTGGATTAATGGATCAATTTCATGTAACTGTTCAAAAAAATCCGTCAAAGGTAAATTTAGCATTGATTCAGGAATTAAAGATTCAACTTTAATTGCAGTGCGATCTAAATCATAGCCCGCCGTTCTTGCGACGATTAATAACTTACGCAACGCATCTAAACCACATAAATCTTCCCGTGGATCACGCTCCGTCATTCCCTGTTGCCAAGCTTGTTCCAGTAACATTGAAAATGGCACCGTACCATCATATTGATAAAATAACCAAGCTAGTGTACTCGAAAAAGTACCTTCAATTGATAAGATGGTATCACCGCTTTCAACAAGATCATGCACAGTTGTATTAATTGGCAAACCACCGCCTACAGTTGCGTTATATAACCAATAACTTCCAGATTGCAAAAAGGCAGCTTCAATTTGATGGTAAGTATCAAGGTCAAATGCAGCAGCACGTTTATTCGCACTAATCACATGGAAACCATATTTTGCATAATCAGCATAGTGTGCGGCTACTTGATCACTATTCGTAAAATCTAAAATAACCAATTCATCAAAAGGATGCATACTCATCCATTGCAATAATTCTTCTGATACAAACTCTCTTCCAAACTGCTCAAACTGATTATCCCAATTATTTTCTTTGATTTGCGGCAATAAACCTTGATGGTCAAGCCACGCTTTCTGACTGGAAACAATCCCAATTAATGAGAAATCAAAATGGCTGCGTGCCGCAATTTTTTCTTGTTCTTGACGAAATAAGTTAACCCACGTTTTCGCTACTTCACCTTTACCTAAAACCACTAAACCTACTGTTTTATGGGCTCTAAATAGATCGTCATGTACATTACGCAATAACTCTCTTGTTACTGATTGTCGTAAAATAGCAACTACACTGATATTCTCTTCTGATTGCCACATAAATTCTAATGGCTGAGTTTTCAACATTTGTGAGAAACGCAGCATCTGTAACGAATTTTGGCAAACTCCCGCACCAACAATTCCTAATAAAGCTAAATCATAGCGAATCGAGATAGAATCTGTGATCAGTGGCAACTGCTTAAATTGTATAAATGCCGTGTCAATATATTCATTAGTATAAACTAAACGCAATGTACGGCTACTTTCAATAAATTGTTCAACAAGCGCTTCTAATTGATTGTCTTGCAACCAGGTACGGAAACGTTGCAGCCAACTTTGTAACACTTGATTTTGGGGAATAACTAACTCAATCCAACCAATTTGATTATGGAATGTAACGATTTTTGCTTGAGCCGAAGATGAATAGATATGTTCAACTCGCGTTGTTCCTTCATTTGGTTTTAAGCTACTGCGTAACTGTAATTTTAATTTAAACTCTTTAACGGGTTCTAACGTACGACTGTGTAATACTGGTGCCCCTAATCTGGCTAGTTCATTAGCTTCATCTAGACGTACTAGTGGCAATAAAGTCGCATTCTTAACATATCGTGGATCAGCCGAATAAACACCAGCCACATCACTCCAAATAGTCACATTCTCTATATCAGCTAAACCAGCAATTTGTGTTGCCGAATAGTCAGAACCATTACGTCCAAGCAATACTGTTTCACCATCTGAATTACGGCTAATAAACCCAGTAATAATTAAACGTTTATCTGGATTGGCTTCCAGAATTGGTTGTAAACGTCTTTTACTTGGTGCCACTCGCACTTTAGGTAATACTGTACGCTCTGCCACCATAAAATCACGTGCATCAACAAATACTGATGGGATCCCTTGTTGATTAAGATATGCTGTCACTAAACGAGTTGACCAAATTTCTCCGTGACCAACAACTTCAGCATAGATTGCCTCGTTAAACGGTTTATCTAATAATGAGGATAAGTAAAGAATATCATCAACAAAGGATTGGGCGATCTCTTCTGGGTGATTTAATAAGGCATTTACTAAAGAGAGATATTGATGACGCAGATTTTGTAAAATTCGATTAGCACTCACCGTATCAGTATGTGACGCTTCAACCCATTCAATCAGCAAATTAGTTGTTTTACCTATTGCCGAGATCACAATAATATCGTTTTCTTTACTGTAATTTTGGATAATTGAGGCAACTCCTCTGATACAATCCACATTGGCCAAACTGCTTCCGCCAAACTTATGAACTTGATAACGAGAAACCGTCTGCATCCTTGACCTCCTTATTTATGGCAATAGACAGAAACGCTGCGTATTCTAACACAATCCCGATATAACACTGCACAACAAAATAGTAGCAATTAAGAAATCTAGATGTCTTTAAGGCTAGATTGTCATCATGTGTAATTTTGATTAAAATACTACACATTGTGTGGAATTTAGAGGGGATTCATCATGGCTGATTGGGATGGCAAATATATTAGTCCTTATGCAGAACACGGTAAAAAAAGTGAACAAGTAAAAAAAATTACAGTATCTATTCCAATTAAAGTATTGGAAATCTTAACTAATGAACGTACTCGTCGCCAAATTCGCAATCTCCGCCACGCAACTAATAGCGAGTTACTCTGTGAAGCCTTCTTGCATGCGTTTACAGGCCAACCATTACCAACTGATGAAGATCTATTAAAAGACAGACATGATGAAATCCCTGAAGATGCTAAAGTATTAATGCGCGAAAAAGGCATCGATCCTGATAAATGGGAATACTAATTTACTAATTTTATTAAAAAATAGTGGTGCTGTTTCTAAGATGGCACCATTATTTTTATTCATTTTTTATCCCAACAAATACTTTGATATACATCAAACAACATATGTTGATTGTTAGTTAGAATCATTTTCCCATAAACAATGTTAGGAATATTTCTTATTTAGATTTAGAATAAGCTATCGGAATTTAATAAGAAGTTAGGAAGTCGTTATTATGTCTGTTTATCCACTTCATCAATTAGCTAAACACCAACAAGCCTACATTAAAGATATTATTGATAATCCTGTATTTGGATCTCAAGATCGTTCGGTTAGTCGTCGTTTAGCAGATTTAGGTTTTTCTTCACATCGTCCCGTTACTATTATTGCCAAAGGACTACTCGGAAAAGGTCCTTATGTTGTTCGCCTTGATAATCATTCACAATTTTCTTTACGCAAGGCTGAAGCAGAAAAAATTCTTTGTTACCTAAAATAATATGTTGTTATGACAAATCATCTTAATATTGCTTTGATTGGCCCACCAAATTGTGGGAAAACTGTTTTATTTAATGCACTAACTGGTTCTAATGCACGAATTGCAAATTATCCTGGTGTAACAGTAGATAGACGAGAAGGTACTTTACTGGGTCATCAGAATATTTCTATTCTTGACCTGCCTGGTACATATAGCTTACATACTACCAGCCCAGATGAAGAAGTTTCACGAAATGTGTTACTTGGTCATTTAGGCGATATTCCAGATGCCATTATTGCGGTAGCCGATGCGACTAATTTACGTATGACATTACGTATGGCACTTGAGTTAAAATCTCTCGGTTTACCTATGATCATATCAATTAATCTCTATGATGTTGCTGTTGCTCGTGGCTTAAAAATTAATACTGAAAAAATGAGCCAACTATTAGGTATTCCTGTAATAGATACTATTGCTGTGAGTAAAAAAGGCATTGAAAATGTTAAATATGCAGTTGAGAAACTCATTACAGAAATTAAACCAACGCACAAAATAAGTGCTGAACTTGAACAAATTACGAATAATTTAGATAGTGAACAGTTATTCAAACAAGTTGACCACCTTCTTGCTGAAACAGTGCAAAATATCAACTCATTACCTCGCTGGCATCAAACATTAGATCACATCTTTTTGCACCCAGTATGGGGATTATTAACGCTTACTATTGTTATCTTATTAATGTTCCAAGCAGTTTATGCGTGGGCAGCGCCATTTATGGATCTTATCGAAGAGGGATTTGGTTGGTTATCTGAATGGTTAGTAAATACTCTACCAGAAGGTGTTGTAAGAGATCTATTAGTTGACGGAATTGTAGCAGGAGTTAGTAGCGTATTAGTCTTCTTACCGCAAATTACTATTTTATTTGCTCTATTACTCATATTAGAAGACTCTGGTTATCTACCTCGTGGTGCCTATTTATTAGATAGCTTCCTAGCAAAAAGTGGTCTATCTGGTCGTTCTTTCATTCCTTTGTTATCGGGTTTTGCCTGTGCAGTTCCAGCCATTATGTCAGCCAGAACCATAACTGATCCTCGTGAACGTTTAGTAACCATTGCCATTGCACCATTATTAACCTGCTCTGCACGCTTGCCTGTTTATGCATTGATTATTGCAGCAGTTATTCCAAACCAAGAAGTATGGGGTGTTTTTAATTTACAAGGACTAACGTTATTTGCTCTATATGCTATTGGAGTTATTTCTGCTGGTTTTATTGCTTTTATCTTAAAACTCTTTGCAAAACATAAAGGTAAAGTACAACAATTCCCTCTTCTTATGGAATTACCGACTTATCGTGTACCGAATTTTAAACATATTCTAGTAACATTATGGGAACGAGTAAGTGCTTTCCTTAAGCGTGCTGGAACGATTATTTTTGCGTTAAGTATTATCTTATGGGTTTTGGTCAGCTTTCCATCTGCTCCTGAACAAGCAGCTGGACCTGCTATTGATTACAGTTTTGCGGGAATGCTAGGACATTTACTTCAACCAATTTTCCACCCAATTGGCTTTACTTGGGAAATGTGTATCGCAATGGTTCCAGGAATTGCTGCACGAGAAGTAGTAGTAGCCGCATTAGGTACAGTTTATGCTGTTGGTGCAGCATCTGAAGAAGCAACCCAACAATTCCTGATACCTTTAATTCATAATAGTTGGGGCTTACCAACCGCCTTATCATTCTTAGCTTGGTATGTCTATGCACCAATGTGTATGGCAACTTTAGCTGTGATCAAACGTGAAACAAAATCAACCAAGCAAACTTTGCTAATTACCCTATATCTATCGGCACTAGCTTATTTCTTTGCTTATGTTGTTTATCATATCGCACTGGGAGTCGGCTTATGATCCAATATCTTATTGTTCTTGTACTCTTTATTGCGGCTATCACTTACTTAGTACATAACTTTAAACAAAAACGTGCTAAAGGTAGTACATGCGGTGATTGTTGCCGTTGTGGTACACAAACAAAACAAAAGTCCTGTCATTAAAAAACGAAAAGAGTACCATTGTGATCTGACCCCGAAAAGTTGGACGATTATTTTAAGGACTGAATTCTGTATTGAACAGGACTCAGTCCAT
>NZ_JBHLWA010000007.1:0-50144 GCF_042433085.1 Gallibacterium melopsittaci | reverse complement strand
TGCTTATTAATTACGATCGAATTATCGCCGAAATCACTACGCCAATCCGTTGTGCCATCGCTGGCGATACAGTAAAGGTACTTATGCCAGTAGAAGAATGGCAAAAACAACGAGGGATTGAGAAGTTAAGACCAATTAAAGATGAGAAACAATATTATACTTTGTTTAAAGATGAATACCATCTAACCGAACTTGAAAAACAAATAGCTCCACAGGTTATGCAAATAAACAATCAGTTATATGAATTGGATCTAATAAATCCAGATACTAAAATTGCAAGATATAGTCGTGAGCGAAATTTTTTTAATATATTTATAACAGACTATTGGATTTACTATGATCTAGAGTTACAAAAAGCGATTTTAAGTTCTGAGGATGTTATGGGGAAATATTGGACTTTAATGGGGCCAGGTTCAAAACGTATTCACTGTAACGGACCTACAAGCTATATCAATTTATATAAATTAAGAGATTTATCTTATTTATATAATTTCTAACTGAGTGTAAGGGGAATACCAATGAGTGATATACAAAAACAAAAAGATAATGCCTTATTAAATGTAATATAAATAGTAAGCTACTTTTATCATATATGCTTATGAATAAATAGGCATATTAAAATTAGATTTCCTCCCTAATGTAGAAAGGAAATCATTTAACCAGAGTGATAAAGAATAAGTAATTTATTCTTCTTCAGAAACGATGTTAGTAACTTCTTCTTCCTGTGTAGCAGATCCATTAGATTGATGATTATGATGAGTAATTGCTCTTGCTGGAACTACTGTAGAAATTGCGTGTTTATACACCATTTGACTGACTGTATTTTTAAGAAGAATTACAAATTGATCAAAAGACTCAATTTGTCCTTGTAATTTAATACCATTTACTAGGTAGATTGAAACAGGAATACGTTCACGACGAAGTGCATTTAAATAAGGATCTTGTAATGATTGTCCTTTTGCCATTTTCTTTTCCTTTTTGGTTAAAATGCTAATAACTATGCAAAAAAAATCTTAGTTTTGGATGTTGTGCCACTAATTAAACTAAGAAGCTAGCTCGCTTGAAAGCCCGAGTGACAACAATATAGCAATAATATTTTGTTATGTCATCCCTGAAATGAAAAGATTCTTAATTAAGCTTTAGTTTCGGTTATTTTTTCAAGAATTGTTAGTTTAGCTTGTTCAATATTTAAGCTGTCTAACCAAGTAATCGGTGATTTCCAGCCTCTCAACCAGGTAATCTGCCGTTTGGCTAATTGTCTTGTAGCACAAATGCTACGATAAATCATTTCGTCATAATCATATTTATGTTGTAGAAATTCCCACATTTGTCGATAGCCAACACAGCGAATAGATGGCAGATCTAAATGTAGATCATTTCGCTGATATAATTTTTCAACTTCTTGTTGAAAACCTTGTTTGAGCATTAGTAAGAAACGTTCTTCAATACGTTGATGTAAGATAGCTCGCTCTTGGGGGGCAATGGCAAATTGTAATAGTTGATAAGGGAGAGGTTCTCCTTTTTGTTCAGTTAATTCAGATAATGATTTTCCTGTTAGATAATAGACTTCCAATGCTCGGTTGATTCTTTGGGGATCATTAGGATGAATACGAGCTGCTGACTTTGGATCAATTTGTGCCAATTCCTGATGTAATGCTTGCCAGCCTAATTGTTGAGCTTTGATTTCGATTTCGGTTCTAATTTTTGGATCTGCTTGAGGTAAAGGAGATAATCCTTCTAACAGAGCTTTGTAATATAGCATCGTTCCACCGACTAAAAGTGGAATTTTGCCTTGTGCACTAATTTCTTGCATTGCATTTAAGGCATCTAAACGAAAATCTGCAGCCGAATAACTTTCTGCTGGATCTTTAATATCAATTAATCGATGAGGCGTTTCAGCTAATTCTTCAGGCGTAGGTTTTGCGGTACCAATATCCATTCCTCGATAAATTAATGCGGAATCAACACTAATGATTTCACACGGGAGTTGTTTACTAAGTTGGATTGCCAGTCCAGTTTTACCAGAAGCTGTTGGCCCCATTAGAAAAATGGCTAATGGTTTTTTAGTCATAATCATCACTGTTCTGTTAAGTAAGGGGTTAAGTCTATTTCGAGGCAAGCCTCTAAAATAGTATTTTTTGTTGTTCTTTGTTCAATATCTTGTAACAAATTAATAGCATCAGCGAGGACAGTAATAGGCTCAACAATAATTTCATCACAAATTATTTGGATAAAATCTATGCTATTAGTGATAACCGTATTGAGCAATTTAATTGTTAATAATTGCAGATTTTGATGACGTAATAATGTTGCAATATGGGTAATAGTAATCCGTTCTGCATATTGTTGAATAGTAAAACCTGCCAATGAAAAATAATTTTTATATTGTTCATAATTAGCTAATTGTTGTTTATCCAACTGAAAACTAACGGGGATCAGTAGTGCTTGGCAAGATTTATTTGGATCTTGTAATTGTTGACAATAGGCAATCTTTTGTAGTTTTTTAGTCGCCAATAAATAGAGTTTGTCTTGTTGCTGCAAACATAATAAACCTTGTGGTAATAAGGATAAAACTTTTAATTGATGTTCGACAGTAGGTTGATAAGTGATGGATGAAGTGGAATGTGAACCATCATTCGATAAATTACTTGGTTGTGTATTATTTGCTTGCTCTGATGTTGCTTGATGAGCAGACTGCACAAAATGATTATATTGTTGATAAGTTTGTTTATTTGTTTTTGGTGAATGATGTTCTGCGGAATAGTTAAAAATATTTTTACCAGCAGCAGTACGATTTTGTGGCATAGCATTGAAAGTTTGCTGTAAAGGCTGACGCTGGTATTGTGCTTCTGGCTCAGCAATTTGTTCCGTTGTATTTTGCTCAATTTGTTCTTGATGACAATTATTTGTAAATAATTGGTCTGTTTGTGCCAGTGCGTTTGTTACCCCTTGTAGAATGAAATCATGTACAAGACGAGATTGATGAAAACGGACTTCATGTTTTGTAGGATGGACATTTACATCGACAGCAGTTGGATTAATATCTAAAAATAAAACAAATGCAGGATATTGATCCGTTGATAAATAAGGTGCATAGGCCTGACGTAAAGCGTGCAGCATTACTTTATCTTTCATCATTCGGCCATTAACGTAACTAAAGTTAAAATCATTTTGTGTACGATAAAATTGAGGTGCTGCAATCCAACCATGCAAGTGCATATCATCATATTGCCAATCAAGACGTAATGCGTGTTCGGTAAATTCATTTCCACAAATCGCAGCTAAACGTTTTAGCTGTGCATTAGTATCTAATGCTGGCTTATATTGGTGAATTAATTTTCCGTTATGCGTTAAAGTAAAGTAGGTGGTTGGTTTTGCTAATGCAATACGTTTGATCACTTCATCAATATGTGCAAATTCTGTTTTATCACTGCGTAAAAATTTACGTCGTGCTGGGGTGTTAAAAAATAAATTAGCCACTTCCACAGTAGTACCAACTGGATGAGAGGCAGGAATAATAGTGGCTTCCATCTCTTGTCCTTGTGCATATACCTGCCATGCTTCCGTTTGTTCTGCGGTACGAGAAGTTAGCGTTAGACGAGAAACGGAACTGATACTCGCCAATGCTTCGCCACGAAAACCAAGACTAAGGATGTTTTCTAGATCGTCTAATGTTGCAATTTTGCTGGTTGCATGCCGCATTAAAGAGAGTTTTAGTTCCTCTTTTGGAATACCAATACCATTATCACGAATACGAATTAAGCTACTACCACTTTGCTCAATATCAATTTGAATTTTATTTGCTCCTGCATCTAAGCTATTTTCGATTAATTCTTTAACAACTGATGCAGGTCGCTCGACAACCTCTCCAGCAGCAATTTGGTTAGCCAGTAATGGTGGTAGAATTTGAATTGGCATAATTATTTCTCTTTGAGACGTATTTTTTGTCCAACCAATAAATGATCTGGATTCAATTTTGGATTAAGTTTTAATAGTTGGTTAATCGAAATATTGTAAGTACGCGAAATTTGGTACAAGGTTTCATCTTTGCCTACTTGGTGTAGTTCAGGCATTGCCGCATCATGCTTTTTCTGTGCTGTTGATTTAGGTATTGGTACAATATTGACTAAGTTATTCTTACGGTAATCCACCAAACCATTATAGATAGCCTGTGCAATTTGGCGGCGATAAGTGAGAGTATTTAATTTCTGTTCTTCTACTTTATTACTAACAAAACCAGTTTCGACTAAAACAGATGGAATATCTGGTGCACGTAATACACCTAAACTTGCATGTTGAGGATCTTTTCTACTTAATTGAGCAATTCTGCCAAAACGACGTAAAATATTATCACCAAGTTCATAACCAACCCGTTGAGAATGTCCGAATTGTAAGTCTAGTACAGTTTGATCAAGATATTTTTCATTATGAGTCGATAGTACATTTCCTGCCCCACCAAGAAGTTCAGATTGTTTCTCGTGATCTTCTAACCATTTACCCATCTCATTATTCGCACGGCGATTTGATAATACCCAAACAGAAGCACCTTTTGGCGAAGTACTTGGTGCTGAATCTGCATGAATGGAGATTAAAAAATTCGCTTTATATTTCCGAGCAATATCGGAACGATTTGGTACCGAAATAAAGTAATCACCAGAACGAGTAAGTACAGCTTTAAAGTTTGGATCTCGATCTAGTAATGCTTTTAACTCTTTTGCAATGGACAAGGTAATATTTTTCTCTTTAACTTTTAAAATTTTACCAATAGCCCCAGGATCTTTTCCTCCATGACCAGGATCAATAGCGACAACATAAGGTGCTGTGCGTGTAGGTGTTTTTTTTACAACAGGTAAAACCGTTTCATTACTCTCATCTTGTTGTATTACTTGTTTAGTTTGTTGTACTTTGGTTGATGCTTTTTTCTCTATACTACCTTGAGGGTTAGGAATTTTGACTGATACCCCATTTTTATTATTAATAAAGACCGCGCGAACAGTTTGTTTTAAATAAAAAACAATACGTAGGTTATTAGGTCGGTTAGATTTATTTTGTTCTATTTTTTGTAAGTTACTATTATTTGTTTTAGGTAATAAACCTGAACTACTTTGGCTATTTACAAAATCAATGATTAATCTATTAGGTTTTTCTAAATAAAAATAGCTGTATTTACTTGGTAAACTAAAACGGAAATCTACTCTAGTTTCTTTGTCTGTATTACGAATATTGATTGATTTTAACGTACCAGCAAAACTGGATAAGCTAAACGTAAAACATAAAATGGCGATTAACCAATAACTAAATGTGGTAATTCTTCTCATCTTTTTATTTTATATCAATAGGTTATTTGAAATGATTTCGAAAAATAGTCAATTGGTAACTATTTTGCTTGATCTGCAATTAAAGCGCAAATAATTTGCTCTGCAGCAATAGAATTGGCCTGCAACTTGATTTCACGGGCATTGCCTTGATAATTAAGTGTAATCAATAAATCTGCCGCAGGGACTAAATCTCCTCCTTTTTCTGCCCACTCTAATAGGCATAATGTATTTGAGCGAAAATAATCACGAAAACCAAAAAATTCTAACTCTTCTGGATCACTTAATCGATATAGATCAAAGTGATAAATGCTTTTATTGGTTAAATGATACTCTTCAACCAGTGCATAAGTCGGGCTTTTCACATTACCTTGATATCCCATATTTTGAATAATTGCTCGTGTCAGTGTTGTTTTACCCGCACCAAGTTGGCCATTTAAATAAATGACGAAGTTTTCTGTTTGTTTTATAAGGTATGTGCTTAACTTTTGTCCAAAAGCAAGTGTTGCCGTCTCATTTTCAAGAAATGTACTAAATGTTGATGCCATAAAATTTCCTATGTTTGTTGAAAATGTTTAGCTCAAGACTGGTTTTAAAGGGCGGTTATAATAGCAAAAAATCGACAGTAAGTGTCAAATGGTTAAGAATCTTTGTGTATCAATTTAGTTTTCTTCGCAGGAATAAAAATAAAGGTAGAGGAAATTTGATATTTATTCATTTGGTAAAACTTTTATTAAGTAATCGATTGTAAATTAAGATCGACAAAAATAAACTGTAACTACTAAATTTAGGTGGGTCGTGATAGAGGTGATGATAATGCTCAATTTTCGTAAATATCCATCAACAACAGCTATGCAGTGTTTTGAAACTGCCGCTAGACATTTAAGTTTTACTAAAGCTGCTCAAGAATTACATATGACACAAAGTGCAGTCAGTAAGCAAGTTGCCCAATTAGAAGAGCTATTAAAACTCCAACTATTTCGCCGATCATCACAAAGTCTGTATTTAACTCCAGTAGGTAAAAAGTATTATTTGGAAGTTGAAAAGATTTTGAAACAGATTGAATTATCAACGATAGATGTTATGGCGCATGGTGCCGAAACGGAAACGTTACAAATTATTGCACACCCAACTTTTTGTGCGAGATGGTTAATTCCGGCTTTAAGGGGGTTTAGTAAAGCTCATCCTAATATCCATCTTGATGTTAAAGAATTAACGCAATCATTTTTTTCTGAAGATCATGTATTAGATATTGCGTTCTTGCATGGAGATGGAGTTTGGTCTGGTATGGAAGCAATAAAGTTATTTGAAGAAGAGATGATTGCCGTATGTCGTCCAGATTTTCTACCTCAACCTTTATCCAATTTATGCGAGATTAGTAATTATGTTTTATTGCAATCTAATTCACGTCCGAGTGATTGGTATTATTATTTTGAACGACAAGGAGTAAATTCAAATTGTTCATTTATCGGCCCAAGATTTGAAACTTTTTATGCCTGTATTACCGCAGCAGAATTGGGATGTGGCATCGCATTAGTGCCTAAAATTATGGTAAAAAATGAATTATTAACAGGCAAATTAGTAAAGGCTTGGGATTATGAAATGAAAAATATGGGAAATTATTATCTCGCTTATCCTTGTAATAAAGCCAGCACACCTAAGGTGAAGATTATGATTCAATGGATAGAAAATTACATAGAAAAAAGTAACAAAGAAAAAATGGAATACAGTTAAGACAATAATTCGTTTGCGTGATGATAAGGAGGATTCCTACAATGGCATGACCTATCACGCAAAGGATTATCGTTATGACTAATCAACAATATCATATTACAGATGCACTCACGACAGTACATCCAATCACTTTAGTTAATGGAAAAAATGCAGAAGTTTGGGATGACAAAGGAAACCGATATATTGATTTTATTGGTGGAATTGGCGTTTTAAATTTTGGTCATAGAAATCCAGAGATTACCGCAGCAATTCATGCCCAAGTCGATAAATTAATTCATTATGCCTATAACGCTGTTGGACATGAAAACTATCAAAAATTAATGTCAAAACTATGTGAACTTATACCTATTAATGCACCATTAGCAGGTATGTTTACGAATTGTGGGGCAGAAGCAACAGAAAATGCACTAAAAGTCGCTCGAATGAAAACAGGAAAAGTCGGGGTAATTGCATTTGATGGTGGCTTCCATGGACGTACTTTAGCAGCAGTTAATTTGAACGGTAAAGTTGCACCTTATAAAAAATCGTTAGGCCCATTATCTAGTTGTGTTTATCACATTCCTTACCCAAGTGTTAATAATGGTATTTCTGCAGATGTCGCAAAAGAAGCGTTGCAACGATTATTTGCTATCGAAACAGATATTGACAATATTGGTGCTGTCATTGTTGAGCCAGTTTTAGGTGAGGGGGGATTTATTCCTCTTGATCCTGAGTTTGCAAAATATCTTCGCCAATTTTGTGATGAACACGGTATTGTATTGATTTTAGATGAAATCCAAGCAGGCTTTGGGCGTACTGGTAAGCCGTTTGCCTTTATGCACTTAGGGATTGAACCTGATTTACTGTTATTAGCGAAAAGTATTGCAGGCGGTTTACCACTTGGAGCATTAATCGGACGTGCGGAGTTATTAAATGGTTTACCGAAAGGGTCTTTAGGTGGGACATATTCAGGTAATCCAGTTGCTTGTGCCGCAGCATTGGCTGTGATTGATATTATGCGTGGAGATAAAATTTGGCAACAAGCTAAACAATATGAAGAGATTCTGGTAAGCACCTATCAACGATGGAAAGCTGAAAATATCTCTCCTTGGCTTGGAGAAATGACAGGAATTGGTGCAATGCGCGGTATTATGCTTGAACATCCACAGTATGGTTATGGTACGAGTGTTATGCCTCAATTATTAAATGCCGCTCGTGAAGCAGGTTTATTATTAATGCCAAGTGGTAAATATCGTCATATTATTCGTTTATTACCACCATTAACCATTGAGCCAGACGTGTTAGTTGCAGGCTTAGCGATTTTTGAACAAGCACTAAAATCGTTACCACACGAATTACCTGCATAATTTATTAAGTCTATTTGAGTAAAGTAAAAGGAGAGAAATATGAGTAATTTTATTGCAGCGGCTGATATTAGATGTCTGTTTTCGAGTGCAATGTCTAAAATGTATCAACAAGAAGTGCCATTGTATAGTGAACTTATTCAACTTGTGAATGATGTTAATGCACATGTATTAGCAACAGATCAAGAGGTAAAAGATCAACTTACTGCAACGGGTGAATTAGCTCGTTTGGATATAGAACGACATGGTGCTATTCGTTTAGGTTTACCAGAAGAATTAGCAACGATGCGTCGTCTTTTCTCTGTTATGGGGATGTATCCAGTAGGCTATTATGATCTTGCTCCAGCTGGAGTTCCTGTACATTCTACTGCTTTTCGTGCGATAGATGCTGATTCACTTAATGTAAGTCCATTCCGAGTGTTTACCTCATTGTTACGCTTAGAATTAATTGATAATCCAGCCTTACGTGAGAAAGCAGAAGCTGCTTTACATCAACGTAATATTTTTACCCCACGTGTTATTGAATTGATTGAGCAATTTGAGAAAGAAGGGGGATTAACACAGAAAGATGCGGAAGAGTTTGTGAGTGAAGCGTTGGAAACATTCCGTTGGCACGATCATTCACCAGTCAGTAAAGAACTTTATGAGGATTTGCATCGTCAACATCGTTTAATTGCAGATGTTGTTGCTTTCCAAGGTCCTCATATTAATCACCTTACACCAAGAACATTAGATATTGACGAGGTACAGATTGGGATGAGTAAACGTGGCATTACGCCTAAAGCCGTAGTGGAAGGTCCACCACGTCGTAAATGCCCAATTTTTCTTCGTCAAACGAGTTTTAAAGCATTAGAAGAAGCGGTGAAATTTAAAGGTGCTAATGGTGAAGAGGCTGGTACACACACAGCACGTTTTGGTGAAATTGAACAACGTGGTGTGGCGTTAACACAGAAAGGACGAGAATTATATGACCGTATGTTGAATATTGCTCGTGAAAAAACAGGTGGTGCGCCAACAGAGGCCAATGCAGAACAATATATGCAGAATCTTGCAGAGAGTTTTATCGATTTCCCTGATGATTATCGTAGTTTGTATGATCAAGGATTGGCTTATTTTTACTATCAACCAAATTTAGAAATTGCAGCACAAAAACTGCCGCAAGTTGGTGAAGATGCTTCATTGGATAGATTACTTGATGAGGGTATAGTGAAGTTAGAGCCGATTGTATATGAAGATTTCCTCCCAGTTAGTGCAGCAGGAATATTCCAATCCAATTTAGGTGAAGGTGGGCAAGGTCATTATGATAGTCAATCTAATCAAGCTATTTTTGAAGCCTCATTAGGTACAAAAGTATTGGAGATTAATCAGATTTATCAAAATATCCAAAATGAAAGTTTAGAACATTGTTTGGCTGAGTTACAAAAGCTGCGTAACTAAATACAGATCCCCTCCATAAATAAAATCAACGTACTGTACTAAGAGTGCGTTGATTTTTTTCTTATAAGTATCGTCACGACATCCATCATCGAATAAGCATATCCTTATCCTCTATTCCAAAAAGGAATGTTGTTAAGAATTATATTACTTTGGAAATTGTTAATGAATATAGTAATTTTTTATTGCTAATTTAACAATTACGCAACACATCAATAATAGATATTTTTTAATGAGGGTGAAGATATGATTAATTCATATATGCAAGCAATGGGTGTTGAACAAAGTCTATATCAAGGCGGCTCATATCAAGTGAGAAGTCCAATTACAGGTGAATCAATTGGGGCGATTAATCTCGAATCAGTTGATGTCGTTGAAGAAAAAGTACAACGTGCAGTAGAAGCATTTAAAGTATGGCGTCAAGTACCCGCACCACGTCGTGGAGAATTAGTTCGTATCTTAGGTGAAGTATTACGTGAACATAAAGAAGATCTCGGGGCATTAGTTTCTTGGGAAGCAGGGAAAATTAAACAAGAAGGGTTAGGCGAAGTACAGGAAATGATTGATATCTGTGACTTTGCCGTAGGATTATCTCGTCAATTATATGGTTTAACTATCGCATCAGAACGTCCAGGACACCATATGCGTGAAACTTGGCATCCTTTAGGGGTAGTAGGGATAATTTCTGCATTTAATTTCCCTGTGGCGGTTTGGTCATGGAATGCAGCGTTAGCCCTTATTTGTGGTGATCCAGTTATTTGGAAACCATCTGAAAAAACACCTTTAACAGCGATTGCTTGCCAAGCACTCTTTGAGAAAGCATTAGCAAGATTTGGCAATGACGCACCACCATATTTGTCACAGTTATTACTTGGTGAGCGTGATGTAGGTGATGCACTTGTTTCACATCCTGATGTTCCACTGATCAGTGCAACAGGAAGTACTCGTATGGGACGAGAAGTTGGCCCAAAAGTAGCGGCAAGATTTGGTAAATCAATTCTTGAATTGGGGGGTAACAATGCCATGATTCTAGCACCAAGTGCAGATTTAGATCTTGCAATTCGAGGTATTCTATTTGCTGCAGTAGGTACTGCAGGACAACGTTGTACTACATTACGTCGTTTAATTGTTCATTCCTCTATTAAAGAAGATGTGTTAGCACGTATTAAGAAAGCTTATGCGTCAGTGACAATTGGTCATCCATTAGAAGGTAATTTAGTCGGTCCATTAATTGATAAACAAAGTTTTGATGCAATGCGATCTGCATTGGAAAAAGCTGCCGCAGCGGGTGGAAAGATTACTGGTGGTGAACGTGTATTAGCGGATAAATATCCAAATGCCTACTATGTACAACCAGCCGTAGTTGAAATGCCATATCAACACGAATGTGTGAAACATGAAACCTTTGCGCCGATTCTTTACGTGATGGAATATGAGGATTTTGATCAAGCTATTGAGATTCAAAATAGCGTGCCTCAAGGTCTTTCTTCTTGTGTCTTTACTAATAATATGCGTGAGGCCGAACTTTTCTTAAGTCATCGTGGTAGTGACTGTGGTATTGCGAATGTCAATATCGGAACGAGTGGAGCAGAGATTGGTGGCGCATTTGGCGGTGAAAAAGAGACTGGTGGCGGACGTGAATCTGGTTCAGATGCATGGCGGAACTATATGCGCAGACAAACCAATACAATCAACTATTCAACTGAATTACCGTTAGCTCAAGGCATTAATTTCGGCTAATTCTTGATAACTGTGAGTTTTTTATTTCGTAGTACTTTAGATAGCTAACTTTTGAGGTTGGCTATCTATCAATAAATGCTTTTTTCTAAGGATTGAAAAAAGCCAAGATTAGCCTTCTGATATGAGGAGACAAGCCTATGACTAATGATAGAAAAGACAGAAAAGGAGTTTCTTATAGTGAAAGCAATAATGGGTTGCACACGCCTAATCCTGAGTTTACTCCACGTTCAAATTCAGTATTACTTGATTTAGCCCCGCTAATTTTAACAACCATTATTTTGATGGTTCAGTTCTTTTATTTTGATGATTTTACTCCTCATATTCCTCTAGCATGCGGAATTTTAATTACAGGATTGTTCCTTAAGTGCAGAGGGGCAAGATGGCAAGATATGGAAGAATATTTCTTACAAGTTATCCAAATCGGTATTCCAGCCGTAATGGTATTACTTGGAGTGGGAATGTTAATTGGTGGATGGATTATTGCAGGTACTGTACCAACTATTCTGTATTATGGATTTAGTCTCTTTACACCAAGTACATTTTTAGTGTCAGTATGTATCCTTTGTTCAATTTTATCTTTAGCCACAGGAACATCGTGGGGAACAGTAGGTACTGCAGGATTGGCATTGATGGGAATTGGAATGGGCTTAGGTATTCCTGCTTATTTAACTGGTGGCGCAATCGTTTCCGGTGCATTTTTTGGGGATAAAATGTCTCCTTTATCTGAAACAACGAATCTTACGCCAGCCGCCTGTGGTGTTGAACTTTGGGATCATATTAAAGGTATGATGCCAACAACAATTCCAGCCATGACAGTTTCATTAATTATTTATGCACTATTGGGTATGCAATACTCAGACCAAACAGTAGATTTAAGTACGATTGAATTAATTAAACAAAAATTAGCCGAGGATTACATTATTAGTCCAATCACCTTATTGCCTGCTGTAGTAGTTATTTTTGCGGCATTTAGAAAATACCCTGCAATGCCAACAATTTATGGCGGTGTTGTAGTTGCAAGTGTGATTGCTTTCGTAATGCAAGGTGTTGGATTACACGATATTTTTAATACATTACAAAATGGGGCTGTAAGTAATACTGGCCTTGAAGTTGTTGATAAGTTATTAACTAAAGGTGGTGCGATGTCAATGACATGGGTAACTATCTTAACATTCTTCGCATTAGCATTTGTTGGTTCATTAGAATATTACGGTACGTTGCGTACGATTATGGCTCGTCTAAATCGTTATATTAAAACACGTTTTGGATTAACGTTATCAACATACGGGAGTATCATTGGTGTAGGTGCATTGGTAGGTGATGTTTATACAACATTAGTTTTACCGGCACGTCTATTAAAAGATAAATATGAAGAGCTAGGTTATAAAAAGACGACATTAACACGTTCTATTGAGGACTGCGGTACATTGTTGTCACCATTAATTCCTTGGAATATGGGGGGGGGTAGCTTTGTAGCTGCAACATTAGGTGTAAGCACGTTGCTATATGCGCCTTTTGCATTTGCCTGCTGGTTGTCTCCTCTATTTGGGTTACTTTGGGCCTTTATGGGTAGATTTATGCCAAGAGAGCAATCTGCTCATACGAACAATAGTAACAAGTAACATAAATACAGCGTGATTTAATAAGGAGTTTTTATAATGAGTAACTGGCATTCAACAAATAATTTGCAACATGGTACGCAAAATAATCAGACATTTGAAACAGCATGTTTATGGCCAACGCTGGTAGATGATATTCCAAATTATCCGACACTTAATCAGGATTTAACTGTTGATGTTTGTGTGATTGGTGGTGGATTTACAGGCCTTTCTACGGCACTTCATTTGGCAGAATATGGACAGCGTGTCTGTATATTAGAAGCACACACTATTGGTGCAGGTGGTTCTGGGCGTAATGTGGGTTTGGTGAATGCTGGTACTTGGGCAAGACTTGATGATTTAAATCAGTATTTAGGTGAACAAGCAGGTGAAAAATTAACGACTGCTTTAGGTTTAGCACCGAAACTTGTATTTGATGTAATCGATAAGTATCAAATTAAAGCACAAGATACCCGTACGGGTAATTTGCATATGGCACATAATAAAACAGGTGAGCAGGATGTTGATATTCGCTATCAACAATTAAGCCGCCGAGGTGCAAATGTAGAAGTGTTAACTGGTGCTAAATGCCATGAATATTGTGGTACAACAAAAATCAATAAAGCGTTACTGGATAAGCGGGCAGGGACAGTTAATCCGTTTGCATATGTGACAGGATTAGGGATTGCAGCAAGTAATGCGGGCGTTAAAATTTTTGAAAATTCGCCAGTAGTTCAGATTTCACGTGAGGGTAGTGAGTGGTTGGTGCATAGCGGACAGCATACTGTCAAAGCGAATAAAGTCGTTATTGCTACAAATGCTTATACCGAAGGTGAATGGACAAATGTACATAAATCATTTTATTTTGTTGAGTATTATCAAATCGCGACTGAACCATTGAGTGGGGCTGTTGCAGATCGAATTTTGCCATATAGAAATGGATCTTGGGATACACGTTTAGCATTATCGAGTATTAGGCGGGATAAAGATGGACGCTTATTATTAGGTACAGTGGGAAGTTTAACAGGAAAACCTAAGTCATTCTTTTTAAATTGGGCTAAGCATGTACAAAAGCACTATTTTCCTGATTTACCAGAATTTGAATGGCAATATGAATGGTGTGGCAAATTTGGTTTTACACCAGATCATATTATGCGTATTTTTGAACCAGCACCTGGTATTGTGGCAGCGACAGGTTTTAATGGGCGAGGCATTACTACAGGAACTTTATTTGGTAAGGCTTTTGCAGAGTATTTACAGCACGATGATCAACAAGTACTTCCTTTACCATTTAAACAAGTTGAAGAATGCCAACTCTCTTTTTGTAAGTTACGTTCGTGGTCAACTGAAGCTGGTTTAACGTTATATCATGCAGGGCAATTCTTGAAAATTATTCCTTAACGATAATCCGTCAGCACTAAGGAAATAGCTATGCTATATCTAAAAAAAGCAGATTTACGACAATGTTTTTCTATGGCAGAAGCGATTGCGGCGACGAAAAGGGCATTATCAGCTTATTCTAAAGGATTGGCTGAAGTGCCTTTGCGAACGAACCTGAATATCACACAGTATGAAGGTCAGAGTTTATATATGCCTGCCTATGTGCGAGGTGCTAATAGTGCATTAGGTATTAAAATTGCTTCTGTGTATCCGAAAAATATTGAGAAAAAACTACCCAGTATTTTTGCACTAATGTTGGTTTTAGATCCAAAAACAGGGATTGTTTCTGCTTGTCTGGAAGGTACTTATTTTACGCAATTACGTACAGGTGCAGTTCAAGGTGTGGCAACAGATTTACTTGCTCGAAAAGATGCCAAAATTGGTGCATTGATTGGCACAGGTGGGCAAGCTGCTGGACAATTAGAAGCAATGATGGCAGTGCGTGAATTGAGAGAAGTGAGAGTTTTTTCTCGAGATTTTAAAAATGTTTTAGCTTTCTGCCATAAGATGCAGCCCTATTTTAACTGTGAATTAATTCCAGTTAAAACGAGTAAGGAGTGTGTAGCGGAAGCAGATATTATTACGACTGTTACAACAGCAACCACACCGACTTTCTCGGCAGAATGGATAAAACAAGGTGCACATATTAATGGAATAGGTTCTTATACCCCAGAAATGTGTGAAATACCGCAAGAATTAGTTCAACAAGCAGATGTCATTATGTTTGATACGATGGATGGTGTTTTGAATGAAGCTGGTGATTTTATTACACCATTGAAACAAGGTTTAGTGAGTTTGCAAGAGTATGACGGTGAGTTAGGACAATTAATTAATCGGCAGATTGGTGGGCGTAGTTCAAATAAACAAATTACACTTTTTAAGTCTGTAGGATCAGCTGTATTAGATGTAGTTTTGGCACAAGAAATTGTAAAAAAGGCCAAAGTAAAAGGATTTGGTTTAGAATTACTGGATTAAGATATTTGGAGCGGGAAACGAGGCTCGAACTCGCGACCCCGACCTTGGCAAGGTCGTGCTCTACCAACTGAGCTATTCCCGCAATGAGTAGAAAAAAGAATTGGAGCGGGAAACGAGGCTCGAACTCGCGACCCCAACCTTGGCAAGGTTGTGCTCTACCAACTGAGCTATTCCCGCTTAACGGTAGAGCATTATACGAAAAAAATAGACTAGTGCAACTCTTGGATGTTAAAAGTTGCTGTTTTATCCAGCATTCACTTCATCTAATCTAATAAAATGTTGGCGATAGTAAGCTAATTCGGCAATAGATTCACGAATATCATCTAAAGCAAGATGAGAATTTTTCTTTTGAAAGCCATTTAAAACGTCTGGTTTCCAACGTACTGCTAACTCTTTTAATGTACTCACATCAAGATAGCGATAATGAAAATAATCAGCTAATTCAGGCATATAGTTAAATAAAAAGCGTTTATCTTGTGCAATACTGTTGCCACAGATTGGTGATACACCTTTGGGAACCCATTTTTTTAGGAAATCTAGTGTTTGTAATTCGGCTGCTCGTTCAGTGAGCGTACTTTGACGAACACGTTCAATTAAACCATTTTGACTATGTGTTTTTTGGCACCATTCATTCATTCCAGCCAATACTGAGTCGTCTTGTTTGATTGCAAGTACAGGCCCCTCAGCTAAAATATTTAAATTTTTATCGGTGACAATGGTAGCGATTTCAATAATGCGATCTTTATTTGGATTAAGTCCTGTCATTTCTAAATCAATCCAAATGAGATTTTGTTTATCTAATTGCATAATATCAGGTATCCTATTTATTCATTTCGTCAATATTTTACGCCATTTTTTGATCAACAGTAAGGAGTGGATTTGAGTAAACGTAAGTTAACCCATAATCAGCAACGTCGAATAGCATCCAATCAATATAAAAGTCTGCATAAACACCAACAAAAATTGAAACAAGAACCGACTTGGCAAGAAGATATGCTTGGTGCGGCTCAAGAAGGGATTGTCGTCACCCGTTATTCACAGCATGTAGATGTAGAAACACCACAAGGTGAAAAATTTCGTTGTAATTTAAGGCGGACATTAAGCGATGTGGTGGTGGGAGATCGAGTGATCTGGCGACAAGGATTAGCAGAAATGCAAGGAATTAGTGGTGTGGTTGAAGCTAAACATCCTCGTACCAGTGAACTAAGTCGTCCTGATTATTATGATGGATTAAAAGTAATGGCGGCCAATATTGATCAAATTGTGATTGTTTCTGCAATAGCTCCAAAACTATCACTCAATATCATTGATCGTTACTTAGTGATTTGTGAGAAAGCAAAAATTAAACCAATTATTGTGATCAATAAGATTGATTTATTGAATGAGAATGAACGAGATGAGTTACAGGCAACTTTACATATCTATCAGCAAATTGGTTATCAAACTTTGATGTTATCAACATTAAGCGGCGAAGGGATGAATGAACTTAAGATATTGTTAGCACAAGGTAACTCTATTTTTGTTGGGCAATCGGGAGTAGGAAAGTCGAGCCTAGTCAATACCATTTTGCCTGAAGTAGATACGCCAATTGGTGAAATTAGCGAAACTTCTGGTCTTGGTCAGCATACCACAACAGCTTCAACGTTATATCATTTACCAAATGGGGGAAATTTAATTGATTCGCCAGGGATTCGTGAATTTGGTTTATGGCATCTGGAAAATGATGATATTACAAAAGGTTATAGAGAATTTTTGCCTTATTTAGGAACATGCAAATTTAAAGACTGTAAGCATTTAAATGATCCTGGTTGTTCAATTCGTGAGGCCGTTGAAGAAGGGAAAATTAGTCCAATTAGATTTGAAAATTATCATCGTTTGGTGACAAGTAAAAGTGAAACAAAATCGCAACGTCATTTTAGTAGTGTAAAAATGAAATAGAAGCGATATAAAAAGCATTGTTTGCTTAAAAAGTAGCCTGTTTTTTCTGAGTTAGATACAGAAAAATGATTATTTTTGTGCGGTAACGCAAATTTTTGAGGATTTCTGCTTGATTCTTGATGAAGAATGTCGATACTAGCGATGACATTTATTTTATTCGATAAAATAAATATTAAAAAATTGTTACTCTGCATTTAATGTTTTTGTTGTTTGAATGACAGAAAATTAAGTGCAGATTTTTTATGACTCTTAACTATCCATGAGATTTAAGGAGAGAAAAAATGTATTCTCAAGAAATTACCATCACAGCTCCAAATGGTTTACACACTCGTCCAGCTGCTCAATTTGTAAAAGAAGCAAAAGGCTTTTCATCTGATATTACTGTGACTTCTGGTGGAAAAAGTGCGAGTGCGAAAAGTTTGTTTAAATTACAAACTCTAGGCTTAACTCAAGGAACTACAATCACTATCTCTGCAGAAGGTGAAGATGAAAAAGCAGCAGTAGATCACCTTGTTGCATTAATCCCAACTTTAGAATAAGTCATTCATTTGAAGTCGACATCTGTGTTTATTTAGTGATTTTAGAAAAGGTTATATTATGATTTCAGGTATTTTAGCTTCCCCAGGTATTGTCTTTGGCAAGGCATTAGTGTTGAAAGAAGAACCAATTGTTCTTGATAAACGTAAGATTTCTGAAGATGAAGTTGAGAGTGAGATTGCACGCTTTTATCAAGGTCGAGAAGCCGCATCTGCACAATTAACAGCAATCAAAGAAAAAGCTCGCCAGACATTGGGTGAAGAGAAAGAAGCTATCTTTGAAGGTCATTTAATGATCCTTGAAGATGAAGAGCTTGAAGAAGAAATCATTGCCTATTTAAAAGAGCATCATGTAACAGCAGATGTCGCAGCTTCTGTTGTCATTGATCAACAAGTTGCGATGCTTTCTGATATTGATGATGAATATCTTAAAGAGCGTGCTGGTGATATTCGTGATATTGGAAATCGTTTATTAAAAAATATTTTAGGTATGCATATTGTTGATTTAGGCGAGATTGCAGAAGAGTCAATTTTAGTTGCTTATGATTTAACGCCATCAGAAACAGCACAATTAAATTTGGATAAAGTATTAGGCTTTATCACTGATATTGGTGGACGTACTTCTCATACTTCGATTATGGCGCGTTCACTTGAATTACCAGCGATTGTTGGAACCAATAATGTTACGACAAAAGTAAATACAGGCGATTATTTAGTACTTGATGCGTTGAATAATGCCGTTTATGTCAACCCTAACCAAGAAGAAATTGCACGTTTAAGAGTATTAGAACAGCAATATAAAGAAGAAAAAGCAGAATTAATCAAGTTAAAAGATCTTCCAGCAGTGACATTAGATGGTCGTCGTGTAGATGTTTGTGCGAATATTGGTACGATTCGTGATATTGACGGAGCGGAACGTAATGGTGCGGAAGGTGTTGGTTTATATCGTACAGAGTTCCTCTTTATGGATCGTGATCAGTTGCCAACTGAAGAAGAACAATTCCAAGCGTATAAAGCAGTAGTAGAAGCGATGCAAAATCGTTTAGTGATTTTACGTACTATGGATATTGGTGGAGATAAAGATCTTCCATATATGAATTTACCTAAAGAGATGAATCCATTCTTAGGTTGGCGTGCGATTCGTATTGCATTAGATCGTCGGGAAATTCTCAACGCACAGTTGCGAGCAGTATTGCGTGCTTCTGCATTTGGTAAATTGGCAGTCATGTTCCCAATGATTATTTCAGTAGAAGAAATTCGTGAACTTAAAGCTGTATTGGAAACATTGAAACAACAACTTCGTGAAGAGGGTAAAGCCTTTGATGAAAACATTCAAGTTGGGGTAATGGTAGAAACGCCATCGGCAGCAGTAAATGCGAAATTCTTAGCGAAAGAAGTTGATTTCTTTAGTATTGGTACGAATGACTTAACCCAATATACGTTAGCAGTTGACCGTGGTAATGAATTGATTTCTCATCTTTATAACCCACTTACCCCAGCGGTATTATCATTAATTAAACAAGTCATTGATGCTTCTCACGCAGAAGGAAAATGGACTGGTATGTGTGGTGAATTAGCAGGTGATGAGAAAGCAACAATTTTACTACTAGGTATGGGATTAGATGAGTTTAGTATGAGCTCTATTTCAGTACCGAAAATTAAGAAATTGATTCGTAATGTGAATTATCAAGATGCACAAGATCTTGCAAATGAGGTATTATTACAACCGACTTCTGCAGACGTTGATCGTTTGATTGAGAATTTTTTAGCTGAAAAAGCACTAAACTAGATACAAAAGTAAAATTTTCGGCTAATATTACATGCAGATCCGAGAATTGAAAATGTTTCTGAGAAGGAGAAAAAAATGGGTTTATTCGATAAATTATTTGGTTCAAAAGACAATAAAGCTGTTGAAGTTGAAATTTATGCACCATTAACAGGTGAAATTGTAAACATTGAAGATGTTCCAGATGTTGTTTTCTCTGAGAAAATCGTTGGTGATGGTGTAGCGATTCGACCAAAAGGTAACAAAATTGTTGCCCCAGTTGATGGTGTTATTGGTAAGATTTTTGAAACTAACCATGCTTTTTCAATGGAATCGAAAGAAGGTATCGAGTTATTCGTTCACTTCGGGATTGATACTGTAGAATTAAAAGGTGAGGGTTTTACTCGTATCGCTCAAGAAGGACAAACCGTAAAACGTGGTGATACCGTTATCGAAATTGATCTTGAATTATTAGAAGCAAAAGCAAAATCAGTATTAACACCGATTGTAATTTCAAATATGGATGAAGTATCTCATATGGAGAAAAAAGTGGGTGATACTGTCGCTGGTGAATCAGTTGTATTAGTGATTAGAAAATAATTTAGGTCGTGTTTTGAGAAAAAAGATTGGTAGAGATACCAATCTTTTTTTATGCCAAAAATAAATATATTAAGTGAGTTATTTGGAACGAGTTACTGAAAAATTTTTTTCCTTGAAATGATGAATTGTTAAATTTGTTAAATCGTAATACTCCTACCTGATAAGAAGTTATCTTCCGCTATAAAAGATCATTGTTACAACTTAGTAACTACTCTTAAAAATTGATAACAAAACACAATATATTGTGTTTGAATTTTAATTTATAACAATATATAGTGTTTCTCGGTTTTTATAAGGAGGTATCTATGTTGGTACAAAAATCCTCAAGTCAGACACTTGTCCCAAATTATCAACAACAAACTGTGCTATTAACAGTGATTAAAAGAGATGGTTCACAGGTACCATTTGATGTTCAATTTATTAGTAATGCGATGAAAAAAGCAGCACAAGCAGTTGGTATTTATGATGATGAATATTTCGAGCAATTAAGCCAAGCCATTTGTATTTCGATTGTGAATGCTGTTAAACAGCAGCTTGATATTGCTTATATTCAACAAGTTGTAGAAGAACATTTAATGCAAAGTAAATATCCTCAAGTTGCTAGAGCTTATATCGAATATCGCCATGACCGTGATAAAGAGCGGGAAAAACGTAGCCATTTAACGAAAGAAATTGAAGGGCTTATTGAACAAAATAATGTGTTATTGATTAATGAGAATGCCAACAAAGATGCAAAAGTTATCCCGACACAACGTGATTTATTAGCTGGTATTGTCGCTCGTCACTATGCTAAAAGTTATATTTTGCCACCTGATATTGTTGTAGCTCATGAGCGAGGTGAGATCCATTATCACGATCTAGATTATGCACCATTCTTTCCAATGTTTAATTGTATGCTAGTGGATTTAGCTGGGATGCTAACGCAAGGCTTTAAAATGGGAAATGCAGAAATTGAACCACCAAAATCAATCACCACAGCGACAGCAGTTACAGCTCAAATTATCGCACAAGTTGCCAGTCACATTTATGGTGGCACAACGATTGATCGACTTGATGAAGTGTTAGCACCTTATGTAGAAAAAAGTTATCAGAAACATTTAAAAACAGCTAGATTTTGGAAAGTACCAGATGAAGAGGCTTACGCCAAGGCATTGATTGAAAAAGAGTGTTTTGATGCGTTTCAATCTTTGGAATATGAAGTGAATACTTTGCATACCGCAAATGGGCAGACGCCTTTTGTCACTTTTGGCTTCGGTTTAGGAACAAGTTGGCAAGCGAAATTAATTCAACGTTCTATTCTATTAAACCGTATTCGTGGGTTAGGTAAAAATCATAAAACAGCGGTCTTTCCTAAATTGGTGTTTACCATTAAACGGGGCTTAAATCAGCAACCACAAGATCCGAATTATGATATTAAACAGTTAGCATTAGAGTGTGCAGCGAAGCGAATGTACCCTGACATTCTAAATTATGATCAAGTCGTTAAAGTAACGGGATCATTTAAAGCACCAATGGGATGTCGTAGCTTTTTAGGGCGTTATATTGAAAATGGCGAAGAAATACACGCTGGACGGAATAATTTGGGAGTAGTTAGTATTAATTTGCCTCGTATCGCATTAGAAGCTAAACAAAATGAGGATAGATTTTATCAAATTCTTGATCAACGTTTAGCTTTAGCAAAACGTGCGTTACTTACTAGAATTGAACGTTTAGAAAAAACGAAAGCAAGAGTTGCACCAATTTTGTATATGGAAGGTGCTTGTGGTGTACGTTTAAAGGCAGATGAGAATGTGGCAAAGATTTTTAAAAATGGACGAGCTTCAATCTCTTTAGGTTATATCGGTATTCACGAAACAATTAATGCACTCTATCAACAAGGGCATATTTTTGATGATATAAAATTACGAGAAAAAGGAATTGCTATAGTTCGTTATCTCAGTGAGGCAACCAAAAAATGGCAAGCTGAAACAGGTTATGCGTTTAGCTTATATTCAACCCCAAGCGAAAGTTTATGTGATCGCTTTTGTCGATTAGATAGCAAACAATTTGGTGTAATTAAAGGGGTAACTGATAAGGGGTATTACACCAATAGTTTCCATTTGGACGTAGAGAAAAAAGTAAATCCTTACGATAAATTAGATTTTGAAATGGCATATCCACCGTTGGCAAGTGGCGGTTTTATCTGTTATGGCGAATATCCTAATTTACAACACAATCTCAAAGCATTAGAAGATGTGTGGGATTATAGTTATGACCGTGTACCTTATTATGGTACCAATACTCCAATAGATGAATGTTACGAATGTGGTTTTACAGGAGAGTTTGCTTGTACAAGTAAGGGCTTTGTTTGCCCTAAATGTGGTAATCATGATAGTACGAAAGTTTCAGTGATTCGCCGTGTTTGTGGCTATTTAGGTAGTCCAGATGCAAGGCCATTTAATCCAGGGAAACAAGAAGAAGTCAGACGCCGAGTAAAACACCTTTAATAACAAGGAGATAAGATGAATTATCTGCAATATTATCCAGTAGATGTTGTAAATGGAGAAGGAACACGTTGTACTTTATTTGTTGCTGGATGTACTCATCAATGTCGTGGTTGTTATAACCAGAAGAGTTGGTCATTTGATGCGGGTATTCCTTTTGATCAAGCAATGGAAGAACAAATTATCCGTGATTTACAAGATACACGGATTCGTCGACAAGGATTATCGCTTTCGGGTGGCGATCCTCTCCATCCACGAAATGTTAAATGTTTATTGCCATTAGTAAAACGAATTAAAGCAGAGTGTCAAGATAAGGATATTTGGTGCTGGACAGGGTATCGGTTAGCCGAATTAAATACCGAGCAGCGAGAAATGTTAGCATATATTGATGTACTTATTGATGGTAAGTTTATCCAAGAACAAGCTAATCCAGCATTGGCTTGGCGAGGCTCCGAGAATCAAATTATTTATCGATTTACCTCATAAATTTGATTGTAATGTACATATTTTCTTCTTGTTGTTAACTTTTTCAGCATTATCTCTAGATAGATGTGATATTAATCACATCTTTACATAAATCTTTAACATATGATTTTTTGTTTTGTTACAATTGCGCCGCTTTAAATAACTTTGTTGAGGTGAAAATTATGGTGTGGTTCCTCCTTGCCGTAGCATTATTAATAGCGGGTTATTTTATTTACGGTTCTGTTGTAGAAAAAGTATTTAAAATCAATCCAAAACGTGAAACACCAGCACATCTATTAAATGATGGTGTTGACTATGTACCAATGTCTAAAAAGAAAATTTGGTTAATCCAGTTATTAAATATTGCTGGAACAGGACCAATTTTTGGACCGATTTTAGGTGCGTTATATGGACCAGTTGCGATGTTATGGATCGTATTTGGTTGTATTTTTGCAGGTGCAGTACATGACTATTTCAGTGGAATGTTAAGTATCCGTAATGGCGGTGCATCTGTACCAAATTTAACTGGTAAATATCTTGGTGCACCAGTTAAACACTTTATGAATGCGCTTGCATTGGTGTTATTAGTTCTTGTTGGTGTAGTATTCGTTATTTCTCCAGCAGGTCTTTTAACTAATATTACAATGGATAACTTAGGTGAAAGTTTAAGCCTAGATCGTGGTCATACACTTGTTGTTTGGACAACAATTATTTTTGTGTACTACATTATTGCGACATTAGTGCCGATTGATAAGATTATCGGTCGAGTTTATCCACTCTTTGGTGCGTTATTACTCTTTATGTCTTTTGGAATGTTCTTTGCATTACTCTTCGAAGATAAAGCATTGTTCCATTCTATCGGCGAGATGAGTCTCTCTAAATTCTTTGAGAACGTTCATCCAACTAACTTACCACTTTGGCCATTAATTTTCGTTACCATTGCTTGTGGTGCAGTATCTGGTTTCCATGCAACCCAATCTCCATTGATGGCACGTTGTATGGAAAATGAAAAAGAAGGTCGTTTTGTCTTCTATGGTGCAATGATTGGTGAAGGTATTATTGCGTTAATTTGGTGTATGGTTGGTTTAACATTCTATAACAGCCCTGCAGAAATGAATGAAGCAATTAATATGGGAACTCCATCAAAAGTCGTTTATGATTCAGCAACCCAAATGTTAGGTTACTTTGGTGGTATCTTAGCAGTGCTTGGGGTAGTGGTATTACCTATTACATCTGGCGATACTTCATTCCGTGCAGCTCGTTTAATCATTGCGGAATTCTTCAATATTGATCAAAAGAGTTTAGTAAAACGTTTAATGATTGCAGTACCGTTATTCGTTGTTGGTTTCATTATTACTAAACTTGATTTCCAAGTATTATGGCGTTATTTCGGTTGGGCAAACCAAACTACCGCAATGGTAATGTTATGGACTGCTGCTGCATACCTCTATCGCTATCATAAATTCCACTGGATTTGTACTATTCCAGCGATGTTTATGACCATGGTATGCTCAACATTCTTAGCTTATGCGAAGATTGGTTTCGGATTATCTTATGATACTTCTGTTTGGGTTGGTATTGGTTTGACTGTTGTAGCAACTGTTTGCTTCTTCACAATGTTAAAACCAATTGCTGATGGGGATCCAGATTCTGAAACTAACCCAGCTTAATTATTGATTTTACAAGATTGATTATGCAAAATAGCCGTCTATTTTTAGATGGCTATTTTTTTATCATATGGAAACCTTACTATATCTGCATCTTTTTGCCGCATGGGCAAGTTTACTTCTTTTTATTATTCGTGGGACTTTTCAGTGGAAAGGTACAGATTGGCGACAATATAAAGTCTTAAAAATTTTTCCACATATCACTGACACATTATTATTGGTAACTGGCTTAAGTTTTTTAGTGATTTTTAATTTTACTTTAGTAAATTGGTTGTTAATTAAAATTGTCGCATTAGTGCTATATATCATTTTTGCGGCGAAAGCCTTTAAACGCCAACAACCACAAAATAAATTTTTACCCATCGCATTAGTTTGTTACTTAACAGCAATGTGTCTTGGTTATTTTCATTAAATCGCTTATGTTTTTTGATACGCATACCCATCTTGATTATTTGGCACAGGATTTACAGCAATCGCTGTGCCAAATTGTATTAGCTGCAAATCAGCAGCAAGTAACAAAGTTTTTAGTAGCTGGAATTGATCGGCAAAGTATTGAAAAGTTGCCTCATTGGGTATCAACAGAAAAAAATGTGTATTATGGGTTAGGTTTGCATCCATTATTTATTGCTAAACATACTGAGGCAGATTTATTCCAATTAGAACAGGCCATTGCATTGCAAGATCCAAAATGTATTGCGGTTGCTGAAATTGGATTGGATCGTTATCCAGTAGAGATTATTACTGATGAATTGTGGCAAAAGCAGTGCCATTTTTTTACAGCACAATTAGCGTTAGCAAAGAGTTATCAATTACCTGTGAGCTTACATTCTCGGCGAGCCAATGATCAAATCTATCCTTTCTTAAAAAAGGCTGATTTAACTACAACAGGTGTGATTCATGGTTTTTCAGGGAGTTATGCACAAGCAAAACGGTTTGTCGATTTAGGGTATAAAATTGGAGTAGGTGGCACAATTACCTATCAACGAGCTAATAAAACTCGCCAAGCGATTGCCAAGTTACCTCTATCTGCATTGTTACTGGAAACAGATAGTCCAGATATGCCTGTGTCTGGTTGGCAAGGACAACCTAATCACCCTGCAAGATTACCATTAATTTTTCAAGCATTAAGTGAATTAAGGGTAGAAAAGCCAGAACAGATTGTTGAACAAATTTGGCAAAATAGCCTAGATCTTTTTACCTTAGCTAAAGATGAATAAACCGTATTGCTAAATTGTTATTTAGCACTGAACCCATTAAAATAAAACGCTTGTTATCGCTAACCAAGGATTAACTATGTCAGCGTCATCCGCTATTGTTCAAGGGGATAATTGGAAATCCACATCCTCAATTCAGAATTTATTAAAACGGGCAAAAATTATTGCCGATATACGCCAGTTTTTTGTTGATCGTGGCTTGTTAGAAGTGGAAACGCCAATTTTAAGTGCATTTTCCGTAACCGATGTGCACCTTTCTACTTTCCAAACCGAATTTACGCCGCCATTTGGGGCAAACTCACAAACGCTACATTTAATTACTAGCCCTGAATATCATATGAAACGTTTACTGGCAGAGGGAAGTGGACCTATATTTCAAATTACCAAAGTATTCCGTAATGAAGAAGCTGGTAAACGCCATAACCCAGAATTTACGATGTTGGAATGGTATCGTCCGTTTTTCGATATGTACCGTTTAATCAATGAGGTCGATGATTTGTTACAACAAATTTTAGATTGCCCACCGACGGAATCTTTAAGTTATCAATTTGTATTCCAAGAGTATGTAGGCTTAGATCCATTATCTGCAACGAAGGCTGAATTGGTTGAGAAAGCGAAGCAACAAGGCTTGGTCAATGCAGATATGGAAGGACGGGATACCTTACTGCAATATCTTTTTAGCGAAGTAGTCGAAAAAAATATTGGACAAGAACATCCCGTAGCGGTTTACCATTTTCCCGCAGCACAAGCGGCATTAGCTCAAATTAGCTCAGAAGATCATCGTGTTGCAGAACGTTTTGAGTTCTACTATAAGGGATTAGAGTTAGCTAATGGTTTCCATGAATTAACGGATGCAAATGAACAGTTACACCGTTTTGAACAAGATAATTTGTTGCGCGAGAAGCTCCATTTACCACCACAACAAATGGATACTCGTTTTCTTGCGGCATTAAAAGCTGGAATGCCATCTTGTTCTGGTGTGGCATTAGGAGTAGATCGTCTATTGATGATTGCGTTAGCTGCGGATACGATTGAAGATGTGATTTCATTTTCAATTCAAAATGCGTAAAGGAGATGAGAATGCGCCAATTTATTGTGCTTAGTTGTATATTGTTAGGGTTAATAGCCTGTTCCTCAAAAACGGTATCGCCACTTTCTCAATCTTCACCGATTGTAAACGTTGAAGCTACGATTGCCGATAAATTAGCGATTACTTCTGCAGCTGATCAGGTTACGTTAAAAAATCAAACTAATCAGAGTATTAATCTGGCGTATTTATTGACTTGGTATGATAAAAATGGCGTAACGCAGCGAGCGAATTGGCAACAAGAAGAACGCTGGCAAAAATTAATGGTAACTGCAAATCAACAAGTGATGATTAAGCTAACTAAACCAACAGCAGCCAGTCGCAATTATCGTATTTATTTGAAAGCAAATTAGCATTTGGGGTGCAACAAAATGGCGAAGTTAATCGTTGATATACAAGGCACAGCCTTAGAACAAGAAGATATCGAGATTTTAAATCATCCCCTTATTGCTGGTGTGATTCTGTTTACCCGTAATTTTGTCGATATTCCGCAATTACAAGACTTAATTAAAAATATTCGACAAAAAGTAAAACATCCTCTCTTAATCACGGTTGATCAAGAGGGAGGACGTGTGCAACGTTTCCGTCAAGGCTTTACTCAATTACCAGCGATGCAGGCGTTTTCTCAATTATTGCCTATTGATGAACAACAGTATTGGGCGAAAGAGAGTGCGTGGGTAATGGCGATGGAAATAATGGCAATGGATATTGATCTCAGTTTTGCACCTGTACTGGATCTTGGACATCAATGTAAAGCGATTGGCGACCGGAGCTTTCATCAACATTGGCAGCAAGCATTATCATTAGCTGAAGCCTTTTGTGATGGTATGTTACAAGCAGGTATGGCAACCACAGGCAAACATTTCCCAGGGCACGGATCTGTCATTGCTGATTCGCATTTAGAAACACCAACAGATGATCGTGCATTTGAGCAGATATATCAACAAGACCTCCAACCTTTCCAACAGTTAATTCATCGTAATAAATTAAAAGCGATGATGCCTGCACATGTAATCTATTCTGCGGTTGATCCAGCACCAGCCAGTGGGTCGTCGTATTGGTTAAAACAAGTATTGCGTAATCAATTAGGTTTTAATGGCATTATTTTCTCTGATGATTTAGGTATGAAAGGGGCGGGAGCAATGGGGAGCTACCTTGAACGCAGCCAGCAAGCTTTAGCGGCAGGGTGTGATATTTTATTGCTCTGTAATGAACGTGCTGGCGTGATTGAAGTATTGGATCAACTAAAATATCAACCTAGTGAATCTGAAAAAATGGCTTATTTGCAATTAGCGAAAAATAAAAAATTTACCTTATCTGAATTACAAGCCACATCTCGTTGGGTAAATGCTCATCGTTATTTAGGAGATTTGCAGCAACGTTGGTTAGATATGAAAGAAAAGGCGAGTGTATAATGGAATGTCCTCATTTTGAGCAGAAAACTTGCCAATCTTGTCGTTGGTTAGCACAGGATTATTCACAACAAATTACCCAGAAACAGCTTCATTTACAACAACAGCTTGCAGAATTTATTCGAGAGGATACCCTTTGTTTACCACCACAATTATCTGCGCAAACAGCGATGCGTAATCGAGCGAAAATGGTGGTCAGTGGTGTCGTAGAGAAGCCTATTTTTGGTATTTTAGACAATCCGCAAGATATAGAGAGTGCAGTAGATCTTACGGATTGCCCATTGTATCCAGCCGAGTTTCAAGTCGTTTTTCAACAATTAAAAGATTTTGTTGGGCGGGCAGGATTAGTGCCTTATAACATTGCAAAACGTAAGGGCGAACTAAAATATATTTTGTTAACACAGAGCCAAGCGAGTAAAAAATTTATGTTGCGTTTTGTGTTACGAAGTGAACAAAAGATAGCGTTAATCCAACGTGAATTACCAGCGTTATTACACAAATTACCACAATTAAGTGTAGTAACTGCCAATATTCAACCGCAACACGCAGCAATTTTAGAAGGGGAAAAAGAGATTTATTTCACTGCAGAACAGATGTTAGCGGAGCAGTTTAATCAAATTACCTTATTTATTCGTCCACAAGGCTTTTTTCAAACTAACCCACAGGTGGCGGAAGCGTTATATCGTACGGCACAACAATGGACAGCACATTTACCAGTTCAGCATATTTGGGATCTGTTTTGTGGGGTAGGTGGTTTTGGATTGCATTGTGCAGTAGCACGCCAAGAAGTTGAGCCGAATATCTCACTAGTTGGTATTGAAATTTCTGCGTCAGCTATTCAAGCAGCAACATTAGCAGCAGAAAAACTGGGACTACGCAATATTCAATTTCAAGATCTTGATGCAGGGAAATTTCAAGCTAGCCAAGGTCAGAAACCTGATTTAGTGATTGTGAATCCACCAAGACGAGGAATTGGGGAAAAATTAGTAGAATATTTAAATCAGTTACAGCCACGATTTTTACTCTATTCAAGCTGTAATGTAGAGAGCATGCATCATGATTTACGTCATTTACCGATTTATCAATTAAGAAAGTTACAGTTATTTGATATGTTTCCACATACTTCACATTATGAAGTATTGGGATTATTAGAACTTGCATAAGTGATGCCAAAGGAGGCAAGTATGAAAAAGATCGAAGCAATTATTAAACCATTTAAATTAGATGATGTACGTGAAGCCCTATCGGAAATCGGGATCACAGGTATGACCGTAAGTGAAGTAAAAGGCTTCGGTCGTCAAAAAGGACATACCGAGCTTTATCGTGGTGCAGAGTATATGGTGGATTTTCTACCAAAAGTAAAATTAGAAATTGTTGTTACTGATGAACAAGTTGAACAATGTATCGAAGCGATTATGGAAACTGCACAATCAGGTAAAATTGGTGATGGCAAAATTTTTGTCTATGATGTAGAACATGTGATCCGTATTCGTACTGGTGAAGAAAACGAGGACGCAATTTAGTGGGCGTTATTTATATTGTGATTGCCTTAGTGGCAGGCGTAGGGTTAGCCTCACAAGCGGCGATCAATAGTCAGTTAAGTAAAGTGGTTGCAGGACAACCACTTATTGCTGCCTTAATTTCCTTTGCCACGGGAACATTAGCCTTGTTTATTGTCTGTCTAGTAAAAACAAATCTGTGGGAAGGACTACAAAATCTTGCTGGGCAGCCATTTTGGAAATTTATTGGTGGGCCTCTGGGAGCTTTAGTTGTCTTTACGACCATTTTTTTAGCCCCTAAAGTCGGTATTACCAATATGTTATTTTTTATTATTATCGGTCAACTAGTGGCGGCAATGTTGATCGATCATTTTGGTTTAATTTATATGCCTGTGAGAGAAATGACCTTATGGAAAATCGGCGGTTTACTTGTTGTCGTATTAGGGTTATTGCTCTTTTTCTTTGGCGATAAATGGTTTGCTTTAAAAGGATAAAGATAATGACACAGCTTAAAGTAGGTTTAGTTTCTATTTCGGATCGTGCTTCACAGGGGATCTATCAAGATAAAGGTTTACCATCTCTACAAGAGTGGTTAAGCCAAGCACTTATTGATCCATTTACAGTGGAAACTCGTTTGATTCCAGATGAACAACCATTGATTGAACAAACATTAAAAGAATTGGTTGATGATTGTGGCTGTCATTTAGTATTAACTACTGGCGGTACAGGTCCAGCAAAACGAGATGTTACCCCTGATGCGACATTGGCAGTTGCCGATCGTGAAATGCCTGGCTTTGGTGAACAAATGCGACAAATTAGTTTGCAATTTGTACCAACTGCAATTTTATCTCGCCAAGTGGGCGTTATTCGTAAAGAGAGTTTAATCCTGAATTTACCAGGACAACCAAAAGCAATTAAAGAAACCTTAGAAGGGTTAAAAGATGAAAATGGTAAGGTGATTGTGAAAGGCATTTTTGCCGCTGTTCCTTACTGTTTAGAATTATTAAGTGGCATTTATATTGATACTCATAAAACGGTGGTGGATAGTTTTCGACCGAAGAAGAAGTAATGTAAAAAAGCAGTTTAAACTATATTGTTTAAACTGCTTTTAGATAACAAGCTAACTATTTTGCTAATAAATCAAATGCTTCCTGATACTTCGCAACAGTCTGCTCAATAATTTCTTGTGGCACTCTTGGTGCAGGCGGTTGTTTATTCCAACCGCTATTTTCTAGCCAGTTACGAATAAATTGTTTATCAAACGATGGTGGATTAGTTCCTTCTTGATAAGTATCGACTGACCAAAAACGGCTAGAGTCTGGAGTCAATACTTCATCCATTAAGGTTAAGGTACCATTTTCATCTAAACCAAATTCAAATTTTGTATCACAAATAATAATACCTTTTGTTAGGGCATACTTGGCAGCCGTCGTATAAAGTTCAATCGCTTTCGCTTTGACTTGTGCAGCTAATTCTTTACCAATTAATTTTTCGCATTCTGCATAACTGATATTAATGTCGTGGTTGCCGATTTCTTCTTTGCTCGATGGAGTAAAGATCGGTTCAGGTAATTTACTGGCATCAACTAATCCTTTTGGTAATTCAATACCACATACTGCTCCTGTTTGTTGATAATCTTTTAAACCACTACCTGTTAAATAACCACGCACAATCGACTCGATTTTAATCGGGGTAAGACGCTTACAAACCACCGCACGTTTTTCAATCGCTTTTGCTTCTGCTTCGGGTAAGACATCATATACGGTATCACCAGTAAAATGATTTGGCATAATATGGGCTAATTTTTTGAACCAAAAGTTTGAAATTTGAGTGAGGATTTCGCCTTTACGTGGAATAGGATCATCAAGAATAACATCAAAAGCCGATAAACGATCAGAAGCGACCATTAACATTCTTTTGTCATCAATTTCATAGAGATCACGAACTTTTCCAGAATAAATTTTTTTTAGGCTAATTGTTTGCATAACGGAATACCTGTATTGAAATAAAACCGTTGCGAATTATACTCCGATTAACTTAAAGTTTCACGCAAACGGTTGCTTATTTTTAAGATTATTCAATGCCCACTAATTTATGTGTTTGCAAACTTAATTGCCATTTAGGTTTGGCGGAAAGTGCATTTAATTGCCCTATTTTTTGCAGAGTATCAAGCAAGTTCATCTCACCATTCCGCTCGCAAGGCGACAGATAATAATGTTCTGCTTGGATTTTTCCAGCTATCATTTGGCAGAACGCAATAATATCTGGTTCATCATTTACGATTCGTACTTCATCAGCAAAAGCAATACAGCGTTGCAGATACTTTTCTTGGTATAAACGTTTAGGGCTGGTCGCAATATAATCAATTTGCGGTGGAACTTCTTTTAAACCATTGGTTTCTATTGCTATAAAATACCCTTGTTGTTTGAAATAGGTTAACAGCTTGCGTAAGTTAGGTTGAATAGTAGGTTCACCACCCGTAATAATCAGATTTTTACTGCTGAAACGAGCGACCTTTTCGGCAATTTGTTGCAAGGTGAATTGTTGAAAGGTGTGATAGTCGGTATCACACCAAGGACAAGCTAAATTGCATTTCCCAAAGCGCAGAAAAACAGCAGGCATACCAGTATTAAATCCTTCGCCTTGTAAACTTTCAAAAATTTCAACGATTGGATAACGGGTTTGCATTACTGTTCTCTATACTCGGCAAAAGATGTTGGCGTTTCCCATAGACGGATTGCATCAATGGTTACTGACAACGTAGTTTGTAAACGATGAAAAATAAAATGTGCCAAGTTTTCGGCAGTTGTACGATAAGGTAAGGCAAATGTTTTTGAGTTTAATTCTGTGAGTAGTTGTGCAATTTTACACTCTCGTTCACTGGTTTGATCATAAATAAAAGCATGATCCATTGGTTGTAAAATCAACTGGTTTACAGCTTGTTTGAGATCACTAAAATCTAAAACCATTCCTTTTTTCGCCCCATTAACGTGTGTTTCACCAATAACAATGACTTGTAATTTATAAGTATGACCATGTAAGTTTTGGCATTTTCCATCATGTCCATCAAGCAGATGTGCCATATCAAAACTAAATTCTTTCGCAACTTTAAACATTGGCTTGTCCTTTGCTAGCAAGATATTCTTGTAATCCTTTTTCACGCAAAAGACAGCTTGGGCAGTGATGACAACCTCCTTCTACACCCTCATAACAGGTATGAGTATGCTGCATCACATAATCAAGTTTACCGAGTTGATCTGCTAATGCCCAAGTTTCTTTTTTGGTAAGCCACATCAATGGCGTAATCAGATTAAAGTGGTAATCCATCGCTAAATTGAGGGTAACGTTCATTGACTTAATGAAAATATCTCGACAATCAGGATAACCACTAAAATCAGTTTCACATACACCAGTGATAATATCGCTAATCCCTTGGCTTTTAGCATAAATAGCTGCATACAGTAAGAACAAGGCATTACGCCCATCTACAAAGGTATTGGGTAATTCGCCTTGTTTTTGCTCAATAGATTGTGCGCTATCTAGCAGGGCATTGTGGGTAATAGAGGTGATAACGGAAGTATCAATAATGGTTTGTTTTACACCTAAATCATTGGCAATCCATTGTGCTTTTTCTAGTTCAATATGATGGCGTTGTCCATATTTAAACGTAATAACTTCAACATTGCCTTTGCCATAAGTGTGTAATGCTTGTAATAGACAAGTAGTAGAATCTTGACCGCCAGAAAAAATGACGACCGCTTTTTTGTTTTGCATAATATGTTCCTAGTTTTTTAACGTGGGAGGTTTGCGAACCACGACAATCAAGAGGCGTCATTCTAGCGAATTGAGCGAGAAACTCAACTGCCTGGCTTAATTTTCTGCGTTGAGATCTTGGATTAAAATCTTGGAGCGGCGTTGATAATTATATTTTTCTCGTTTTTCTGTTGGTAAATCTTCTACATTAGCAATCTTAAATCCTCGTTCTTGGAACCAATGTACCGTACGAGTGGTTAAGACAAATAATTTTTCAATACCAAGTGCAAGCGCACGTTTCTGGATATGCATTAATAAAATATCACCACGAGAAGAGCTGCGATAATCTGGATGTACGGCAACGCAAGCCATTTCTGCCATTTTTTCCTCAAAATAAGGATTTAAGGCAGCACAAGCAATCATTACACCATCACGATCGATCACCGTATAGTGATCAATTTCCATTTCAAGTTGTTCTCGAGAACGTTTTACCAGAATACCTTGCTGTTCTAATGGTTGAATTAAAGCAAGTAAGTTTGGAATGTCTTTAATGGTTGCAATACGGACAATTTCAGAACTTTCTAATGATACTTGTGTACCAATACCATCACGCGAGAAAAGTTCTTGTAATAAAGCACCATCTTCCAAATAACTTAATAAGTGTGCCCGTTTTACACCATTACGGCAGGCTTCTAATGCAGTATAAAGGAAGCGAGCTTCAGAACTATGATAAGCATTTTGTGCAATAAGTTGTTGTAAATGATGTTCTGCTGCGAGTAAGGTGAGGTCAGGCATAACTTGTTGATTTTCATCAAGAATACCCTGTTTCTCACAAAAACCAATCACTTTTTCTGCTTTTACTTTGATAGCGATTTGGGCTGCTAACTCTTCAAACGCAAGATTAAAATTTTCTCCAGTTACGGAAACACCAACCGGCCCAATCACTACAATCGCATTTTGTTCTAGTTGTTGTTTAATCCCTTCGCTGTCAATTTTGCGAACTTTTCCACTAAGTTGGTAATCGACACCATCATCTACCCCAATTGGCTGGGCAATCACAAAGTTGCCACTGACAACATTTGGCATACCGCTATGAGTAATATTATTCATACGTAATGAAAGGCGAGCTGTAATATCAAGTTGTAAGCTCCCAACGACTTGCTTCACAATTTTTAACGTTTCGGCATCAGTAACTCGGATATTTTTATGATAGCGTTCTTTGATTTGGGCAAGTTGTAAGGCATCATTAATTTGTTTTCTTGCACCAAAAACAATCACCAGTTTAATGCCTAAACTGTGTAACAAGCTGATGTCATCAATAATATTAATAAAATTTGGACTAGCGGTAGTATAACCGTCCAACATAATGACAAAGGTTTTTCCTCTATGAGCGGTAACATAAGGTGTTGATTGGCGAAACCATTGTACGAGTTCAGTGCTGCGGATCATAAAACTTCCTATCTTTTTGAATAATTATGTAATAAAAGTGATTTTATATGCAATAAAGAAGAGTTTGCAAGGTAATTATTTTGCTATAAGCAAAAATAGTTACAAAAAAATTTGCGCTTTAGATTTATATACTTAGAATAACGCCACTAAAAATGATTATGAAGAAGAATATGTTATCTAGACAACCATTTCCCCATTTTCCAACAGTACAAGAAATGTATCCATTAGGGCAAGAGCGACGAATTTTAAAACAGATTCGTCATGTTTTACGTTATTTTGTTCGACGGATCATAACGTATAAGCAAGGTAATGAATTTATTCAATTTTTAAACCAACATTCCCTTTGGTTGCCCTTGTTCCAAGAGCATAAACATCGTTTTCATACTATTTTGTATCACTATTGTGATAAGCGATTTTCAGCAACTCAGCGAGTTGAACAGTTGAAAAATACCTTTCTAGCAATAGAAACGTTATTGGGACAAGAGAAATGTGAACAACTGGTTGAATTTGGCACGCTTAAATTAGCGGATTTAGGCAATGGATTAGCTTTACATTTAAATGTGAATAAAATTGATCCATTTGAAGGCTTGTTTTCACTTAATATCCAAGATGGGACGGAACAACGCTATTATGATGCGTCATTTGCCATTATTGATGGCAATCGATTATTAATTGCTAGTATCCAAGGTCCGAGTGGCGAAAATGCAGCAGAAATTGTCAAAAAACTGACAAAACAGCTTCATGGTATGCGTCCGATGTTTATGTTAGTAGAGTGTTTTAAATGGTTAGCTCAACATTGGCAATTACAGTTGGTTGGTATTCCGCATAAAGCTCAAACCAAAATTCGCTTACATGGTAGTAAGAAAATTTATATGAATTATGATGAGTTTTGGCAAGAAAATGGTGGTAGTTATCAGCAAAATTATTGGTCTTTGCCTTTAGTGGTTGAGCGTCGCCCTTTAGAAGAGATACAGAGTAAAAAACGTTCGATGTATCGCAAACGTTATGAACTTTTTGATCAAATTGAATTTGGTATTCAACAACATAGCTAAGTGTTTCAGAAATATAGCTTAATTGTTAAAAAATACAGATTTTTATCCCTCAAAAGTGTGATGTAAAGCAGAGTAGCGATAGATTTTTTTCTCTATAATCAATAACAGTTATTATTAGAGTGAGGGAAAGAAGTTTATGTCTGATTCTATTTATACATCGCTAAAAAATTTTACTAAGCATCCAATTGCAGAAGTGCGAAAAAGTAAAGTAGGGCTATTTGTATTTTCACTTTTTTTTGGCTGGGCCATGATGAATTGGCTTAGCGATCCTGCTTTTAATCAAACACAAAATTATGTGCTATTTTTAATTTTCTTTGCCATTTCTTTATGGGTAACAGAAGCTATTCCACCGTTTTCTGTTGGTATTTTAATTATCGGTTTTTTGGTTTTAATTATGGGACGAAGCGACGCCGAAAATGCCATGCAATACCTACAAACGTGGTCAGATAGTGTGATTTGGCTTTTTTTAGGTGGTTTTTTTCTTGCTGAAGCAATGAAAAAGACTCGTTTGGATATTCTATTATTAAAACGAATGTTGCCAAAATTTGGTAAAAATCCACAAAATATTTTACTTGGCTTAATGACATTAACCGCAGTGATGTCAATGTTAATGAGTAATACAGCCACTACAGCGATGATGATTGCGACGGTAAGTCCGCTATTTGTTACCTTAGATAAAAAAGCGAATATTTCTCGTGCGTTATTGCTAGGGATTCCCGCAGCAGCATCAATAGGGGGAATGGCGACGATTATTGGGTCGGCACCGAATGCGATTGCTGTTGGTGCATTAGAGAATATCGGTTATCACATTTCCTTTTTAGAATGGATGTTGATGGGAACACCTATTGCGATCCTCTTAATTTTTATCTTTTGGCGAGTGTTGATTAAACGTTATCGGATTAGTGCAAGTGAACAATTAGAATTTGATTTCTTACAGCATACTAGCGAAGAAAGTGATCCGAGTGAAGCTAAAGAACATCGTACCCAAAAAGCGATTGTATTAGTGATTTTGGCAGTTACTTTATTTTTCTGGTTAACCGCAAAATTATTTGGGATTCCGATTGCTGCTGCATCAGGGATTCCAATTGTTGGTTTAACAATGCTTGGCGTGATTGATTCTGATGATGTGCGTAAATTACCGTGGGATACATTAATGTTAGTTGCGGGTGGATTAGCATTAGGTTTAGCGATTGAAGAACAACAAATCGCCAGCCATTTTGTTAATCAGCTTAGTAATATTCACATTAGTTTTGTAACATTACTGATTTTATTTGCTTTTATTACAGTTGTGTTATCAAACTTTATGAGTAACACTGCGGCTACTACTATTTTAATTCCAGTTGGTTTATCTCTGTTGAAAGTATTCTCCGCAGATGTGTCGCCAGCTGTATTGCCATTAGTAATTGGATTAAGTGCCTCTTGTGCATTATTTTTACCTGTGTCAACACCACCAAATGCGATTGCCTTTAGTACGGGTTTAATCCGTCAATCAGAGTTCCGTTTAGGCGGTATTGTGATTGGTTTATTAGGACCAGCGTTAAGTATTGTGTGGGTAACCGTTGTGATGTTGTTTTTTTGATCATATTTTTTAGATAGGGATACTTTCTTGATACCACTTATATTGAAAATATTTTCAATATAAGTGGTTATTTTTTACGAATTATAGATAGTTAAATAGCGATCTTAGGCAGATTTTTCACGATTTCCATTGTTTTAAGGCTAACCGTGATAACTCGCAAAAATAGTTCTAATGGGTATTTTGCATTACCCATTGTTTCTTTTGCCCAGTCGTTGGCGTCATTGATTAATCCGCTATCTTTATCCACTTTTACGCCTTGGCGTTCCATTACCCATTCTAAGGCGGATTTACCATTAACGATATAATCAAATGCTTCCAGTGGGATATTTTCAGTGGTGAATTTGTCGTTATATTTCACTTTGCTTTTATCTGATTTTTGGACAAATTTCATTTTCTCTACATAGAAATCTTCTTTATTTAATCCGAGCAAGCTAGTGAGCTTGTCGTCAATAATCTGTAACCCACCTTTAAAAAGCACGCCGTCATACATTGACACTTTTTCATAATTAAGATGAAGCTCGGCAAGCTGTCTGCCTGCTTGGCTAAATTGCCAAAAATCATCTACGTTTTTCACGGCTGGAATGCGTGGCAGTTGTTTTTTAAGATTATCCGCATATTTCTGGCGATACTCCTCACTGTGCAGTAAGCCGTAGATATAGTAGAAAATATCCTCTTTATTGATTGTTTCATCGTGATAATGCTGTTGGAAATAACTCAAGCTCTCATCACTTATCGCTTCTTGGCGTTGATAATTACCAGACCCTTTTTCAGTTTCTTCATAAAGATAGAGTGGGAAGCATTGACCATTAGCTAATAATTGAATATCAGGTATTATATTTGTCATAATTGTTGAAAAATCTTTTGGTGTTCCCAAACCTGTTACACAAATCACCTTATTTTCCGATTTTGGCGTTGGGAATATTTTGGGGATTTGGTAAATGCTGTTATTCATCATTCTATCAAAATATAAATATTGTTTATGGTAAGGACGATATAGACTTAATCGTACATTTTCTTTCTTAAATTGAGCTTTTTTTCCTTTCGCTAATTCTGCTACTAAATCACCAGACCAGCTGATTTGTGTCTTATCCATATTTAACAAGTCTTCAATTTTCTTACCTTTAATAGTATTCAAATCTAAATGATTAAGATAATGTAATTGTTTATTATAGAAATCAATCATTGAAGCCATGTTATTAGCTAACTTAAACTGAGAAAAATTATAAGTCCAAACATCACGATTAGTTTTTACTCCGCTAGAGTAATTTTGAAATATAGTTATTGCACTTTTATCTTTTTTATCACCAATCGCTAGATAATTATCAAAATTAGTATCACGTTGATTTAACCAGTCATTAAATTGATCGGGGATAATTTCTTGCCAGCCATTAATCGCAGTAATACCAGCAATACTATGTAATTCAGTAATTTTTTCTAATTTTTGCTCTCGTGTTAAATAATCACCAATATCACAAAAATAAATTTTACCTTGCTGATTGCTGTGAGGATTTTTTACCAAAATTGAGATTGCAATTGGTGTTCTAGTACCTTGACCAAATACATTATCTTTTTCTTTTCTACGTTGTTCGCCTGATGTTCGAGCATTGCCACGTAAATGAAAAATATATAGACTAGAAAACTCTTTTTTCAAACAATAACGCATTCCATCGGCAGAGTTACTGTCGATAAAACCACCGTTAGAGACAAAACCAATTACCCCTTGTTCACCAATACGATCAGATGCCCAGCGAATAGCACGGATATAACTATCATATAAAGAAGTTTTTAATTTTGCAGAAGAGTTTTTATCATAAGTATTCTCTATTCTTTTATCTAATAGTGGATAAGATACATTGGCATTATTATCATTTGCTGAACTTTGCCCTGCTGAATAAGGTGGATTACCGATAATCACTTGAATATCCAGCTTTTTCTGGCGTTTACGGCGTGCCGAGTTTTCTTCTAAAATACTATCAACGAGATCGTCTTTTTCGTACATTTGGAACGTATCGGTTAAACAAATCCCTTTAAAAGGTTGATAATGATTTGCACGTTTTGCTGTATTTTCGACCGCCTGTGTTAATAAGGCGTGATAGACAGATTCGATATTAATTGCTGCGATATAATAGGCAAGTAGCACAATTTCATTGGCGTGAATTTGCTGATATTTTTGTGGCAATTTATCGATTGGGATTAAACCACTTTGTAACAAGCGGGTAATAAATGTGCCAGTGCCTGTAAAAGGATCGAGAATTTGCACACCGTCATCGGCAAGGGACGCGTTAAATTCTTGTTTTAGCACATCTTCTACACTGTGCAGAATAAAATCTACCACCTCAATTGGCGTATAAACAATGCCTAGGCGTTCCTGCATTTTTGGGAAAGCTTTATTAAAGAAAGACTCATAGAGCTCTTTGATAATTTTCTGCTTACCTTCAGGGGATTGAATATTGCTGACTTTATATTGGATATTGTCATAAAATTCTTGTAGGCGTTTGGTTTCTGCCTGTGAGATATTTTCGGCTTGCAACGCCTCAAAGGTTTCTTGCAAAGCAATAGACATTGGGTTGTGTTGGGTGAAGTTTTCATTTGCAAATAAGGCATCAAAAACAGGCTTAGTGATCAGATGTTGGGCTAACATTTCGACTACATCGCTGTCGCTAATCGCATTATTCAAATCATCTCGCAGCTCGTTGGCAAAGGCACTAAATGTGGCAATTTGTTTAGTGTTTTTCGGATTTTCTAAAATCGCATTAATGCGGTCAATATGGGTTTGTGCGACTTTTGCCACATCTGCCGCCCACTCTTCCCAATGGGTGCGATTGCCACATTTTTTAACAATTTTAGCCACCAAAGCTCGCTCAAGTTCGCCGACTTCAAATTGGAAATCCAGTTGTAAATTTTCAAAATCATCATGATTTTTGTTGCCAATGCTGTGTTGTCCACGTCCTGATTTATCGTATTTTTTCTTATTGGCTTGTTGTTTTTTAGTTGGTTTTCTAAAAATTTCACTAATGACTGAAATAACTTCAATTTTATCTTTTGCTGCACCATCAAATTCCATTTTATTGATCATTGCATCAAAGCGGTCATCGTGGGAACGTAACGCATTTAATACTTGCCAAACGACACGGTAATTTTCGTTATCATTCAATGCTTCTTCTGGGGTTTTATTAGCTGGAATAACCACAGGTAAAATCACATAGCCTCGTTTTTTTCCATCTGCTTTACGCATTACACGTCCAACAGATTGCACGACATCAACTTGAGAATTGCGTGCAGTTAAAAACAGTACTGCATCTAATGCAGGTACATCAACCCCTTCAGACAAACAACGGACATTAGACAAAATACGACAGGTATTTGCCTCAGTATCAGCCTTAAGCCAGTTAATTTTGCTTGATTTTTCGCTGGCATTCATTGAACCATCAACGTGTTCTGCTTCACATTTCAAGGTAAGTGATTGATTCAGAATTAATTCTGGATTAATTTCATTTAAAGCTTCTATTTCTTGTTCTTGATAAGCCGTTACTACGGTGTCGAACATTTCGGCAATGGCTTTGGAGCTGACTTTATGTTTAGTGCCTTTGTAATCTTTTTCAATAACTTGGCAAAAAGCGACTGCTCTTTTCATTGGTTGATAATCATCGGCAAGATCGTTTTCTACCCCATATTTTGATAACGCTTTCCAACAACCCACGATTTTTGCTGCATCATCTACTTGGATTTCATTACCTTCTCTATTTAATAGATATTCTAAACGACGATTAATATGGCTCTCTTCCACCGCTAAAACCAGCACTTTATAATCGACTAATAAGCCTTGTTTTACTGCGGTTGAAAAATTAATGGTATAGAGGTCTGGTCCAAAAGTTGTTTCATCATCCATTGAATAAACTTTTACCCCTTCTGTTTTTTTCGCATCTTCAGTATAAATACGAGGTGTTGCCGTCATATAAAGGCGTTTGTTGGCATTGATATAATCATTGCTGTGAATTCTGACAAAGGTGGACTCGTTTTCGTCATCATCGAAACTTGCCCCTGTTGTGCGGTGAGCTTCATCACAAATAACTAAATCAAACGGAGCTAGTCCTTTCTTTTGAGCTTGATAAATAACATCAATGGAATGATAAGTTGAAAAGATAACTGTCATTGCATCATCAAGATGTTTAAATTTTATGGCTTTTATAAGACTTTCTGCATTGGTGGTGGCAGGGTATTGCAATTCATGAATGTAGGTTTGAACTAAATCATCGTTATTTTTATTTTGTTTGCCAACATCCCCATCAGAACAGACTGCGAAACTATGTAATGGAATAGCTGATTCTTGTGTCCATTCGGTTAAACTTTGTGAAAGCAACGCCAAACTCGGCACTAAAAAGAGCACAATTTTCCCTTTTCCAGCAATGGTCTCGGCAATTTTTAGTGAAGTAAAAGTTTTGCCTGTACCGCATGCCATAATCAATTTACCACGATCTGTAGTTTCAAAGCCTTTAACAACAGCATTTAGTGCAGATATTTGATGATTTCTTAGTGTTTTTTTTGGTCGGGTAATAACTTGAGAGGGTTGGAATTGCGACCAATCAATGATGCTATTTTCTAATGCAGAACGATCAATAATGGTTACTGGTGGTTGTTGATTATTTAGAGATGCTACTGCATTTTCTGACCAATGATCAGTGGTGGTAACAATTAATCGATGTGTGAAGATTTTTTTTCCTGATGCTGTAAAGAAACTATCAATATCGCTTTTTTGGATACGATAATTGTCGGCATAATTTTTACATTGAATAGCAGTAAATGTACCATCTAGGTTAGTTGCAACAAGATCAATACCTGTATCCGTTTTTCTTGTTCCTTCTGGTTGATATTTCTCAACCCAATTAGCAAAAGTGAGAACTTCTTGATATAGCCCTTGGTAGGCTGGTTCGTGAGTAAGATACTGGATAGTTAAATATTCAAAATAAGTTCCCTTTTCGCGTTCAGTTAGAGAATTATCTTGATAGGTTTTTAATAATTGGGATAATCCTATTGGCTGGCTGGCTGGCTGGCTGGCTGGCTGGCTGGCTGGCTGGCTGGCTGGCTGGCTGGCTGGCTGGCTGGCTGGCTGGCTGGCTGGCTGGCTGGCTGGCTGGCTGGCTGGCTGGCTGGCTAGCTAGATTATATTTATTGTCCATTAATACTCTCCATTATTGATTATATAGGTTTGATAGGTGCGGTGAGTATAACAATTTCTTGGTTTTTTGTAGATAAAAAAGGTGTGATTTATACAGAATCACACCTTAAAAGTATTGTGTAGTTATTGATTATTTAGCTAGTGATTACCACCAACCTAGTAATTTCATCCATAAACCGCCAACAACGAACCAAATAATAAGTGAAGCGATAGAAATAATAAAACTCACGCCCCACCATTGACCAGTTGTGTTATAGCCAGAACCGAATAGAGCAGGCCCAGGACCACCAGCATATTGAGTAAGACTCATTGATAAGGTTGACGTGTAACCTAAACCGATAGCAGCGATCATTGGCGGTGTACCCACTGCAATCGCAGCAGCTAGGAAAGCAAGGTACATAGCAGAAATATGTGCCATTGCAGAGGCAAAGAAATAACGAGTATAAAAATAGACTAAGACTAAGATACTGAACGCAATTGGCCAACTAAATGTACCGATAGAAGAAGAAATATGTCCAGAAATCCAAGAAATAGCGCCATATTTATTGAGTGCATTGGCCATCATTACTAATACTGCAAACCAGAACATTGTGTCCCACGCAGTTGTTTCTGAAATGATATTTTTCCAAGTCATAATATTGGATGCAAGTAAAATGACTAACCCAATAAATGCTGAAGTTGTTGCATTAATACCAAAAGCAAGATCACCTACTGTCCAAAGTAACAATAGAAGAATAAAGTCTAAAGCTAGAATCCATTCTGCTTTGCTCATTGGCCCCATACGTTTAAGTTCTTCTTTTGCCATTTCCGCCATTTTCGGTGTCTTTTTCAATTCAGGCGGATAAACAAGATACACTAAATAAGGTAAGGCAATTAAACTGACAATCCCTGGAACGATTGCCCCTAAGAACCATGTTGTCCAAGAAATTGATACACCTTGACTTGCTGCTAATTCTGCAACTAAAGGGTTTCCTGCCATAGCGGTAAGGAACATAGTACAGACGATGGTATCAATTTGAGAAACAACAATTGCTAAGAAAGCGCCAGCACGGCGTGCTGTTGGGCCAGGTTTAGAATCATAAGTATCCGCAATAGATTGCATAATTGGATACATAATACCGCCACCACGTGCTGAAGCAGATGGAATTCCTGGGGCAATAATAGTATCAGCTAAAGCGATTGCATAGGCTACTCCCATCATTCTGTTACCAAAACGAGATACGAAAAATAAAGCGATACGATTTCCTAATCCTGTTTTGATTACTGCTCTAGAAAGAAACATAGCAATACCAATTAACCAAATTGTGGCATTAGAAAATCCAGATAACATCGCAACATCACCATTCCCAGCCTTAATTGGTGTAAGCCCAGTTAGTCCGCTGATCACTAATGCGACTAATGTTGCTGCTCCCATTGACATTGCTTTGGCAATAATCGCAACAATTGTTGCGACGAATAACGCTAACATTCCCCAAGCTCGAGAACTTAATCCTTCTGGAGTTGGAATTATCCAGATAATTAAACCAACAACAATGGCAATCATTAAACCTTTGAGTTGGAATCCTAGTTTAACTTCTACACTATTAGATGTAGAAACTTGATTGGTAGCGGCTTTTGCGCTGCACATTTATTTACTCCTTATGGTTAATTTTTTACAAAAAACAGGATAAATATACGTAAAAATGTGATGTGCATCACAAAAAAATGAAGTGACTTTGATTTATATCATATTTTTTGGAAGAGAAGTAAGTGATGAGAATTGAACACAAATTAAATTTGCCAATATGCAGTCTCGCCAAAAATATCAGTGAAAAAATCGAGTACAGTACGAGTATTCAGAGAATTATACCTTGCGTTAGGATACAGCATTGCGATCGTTCTTGATTCGGTATGAATAGCGGTTTCAAAATCAGGCAGTAAACGAACTAACTCACCTTTTTGTAATGCGTCATAAATTGCCCAATCAGGCAGTAAACAAAGCCCTAAACCATGTAAACACGCTGAGAAGATGGTCTCACCATTGTTGGTTGTTAAGGTTGCAGGAACACGATATTGTTGCCAGTTGTTCTGTTGTTTTATTAACCAACGATTTTCACCTAAATTGTTTTTATACACGATACAGCGATGCTGCATCAGTTCTTCTGGTGTGCTAGGTGTACCAAACTTGGTCAAATAGGTGGGTGAGGCAACAATATAGTGTTTTTGGGTTGCTATAATTCTAGCGTGTAGTGAGCTATCCGTAAGAGGACTAATACGAAAGATAATATCAGTTGGATCGGTATGTGGATCGATATAATCATCTGTTAAGGAAAGTGTAACTTGGAGGCGAGGATAACGTTCTGCCAATAGAGGCAAATAAGGGGCAATATGTCGGCGACCAAACACGACAGGTGCATTGAGACGAATCATTCCTGAAGGTTCTTGATTTAATTCGTTCAGTTTTTGCTGTGCATGTGCGAATTGTTCCAAAAATTGTTTGATATCTTGGGAAAATTGTAACCCTGCTTCCGTAGGTGTAACGGCACGAGTATTTCGATACAGTAATTGGTGTCCAACTTGATCTTCTAATTGTTGAATAGCACGAGAAACAACAGATGTTGTTACGTTCTCTTGTCTTGCCACTTCAGAAAAACTCAAGGTATCGCAGACACGCAAGAAAAAATAGAGTGTGCGTAAGTCAGTAGCAGGAAATAGGTTCATTTGATCTTTTTTTGCAATAGTGTTTTGTGAATTATCTTATTTTTTGCAAATTATAGAATCATTATAATCCGCACTCAAATTTTTATATGGAGTAGAACATGCAGCTAATTTTAATTTTATTAGTGATTTTAGGTGGTGCAGGTTTATCGGTAGAGGCTGGATTATTAGGACCACTGGGACATCAAGTTGGACATCTTTGGGCAACTTTCAGTATCTTTGGGGTGGGTGCAGCATTAACTTTTTTATTGATGTTGTGGTTTGCTCCTCGTGAAGCCCCCTCATTTTTTGCACAACCAAGTTGGCAACTAATTGGTGGATTATTAGGTGTCGGTTATGTGGTAATTCTTACTATCGTAACCCCAATAATTGGCGTGGCAATGACGATGATAGGTATTTTAGCTGGGCAAGTTGCCAAAAGTTTGTTAATTGACCATTTTGGCTGGTTTGGTGTGGAACGGCGTAAAATTAATCGCCAAAGAGTGATTGCATTAGTTTTTATTATCGTGGCATTGGTTTTAGTGGCGAGGGAGTATTTATGATTTTTCTAATGATTGTTTTATCGTTAATTGGTGGCGCATTATTAAGTATTCAATCTGCGATTAATGGACAGTTAGGTATGAAAGTTGGTGTATTTAAAAGTGCCTTTCTTACCTTTTCGATTGGCGCATTATTGACTGCATTATTAATTTTCTTTTTTGAGGATCGTCATAGCGTAACGTTGTTAGATGTACCTAAATGGCAATTAATGGGAGCATTGTTAGGTGTGCCTTATATTGTGATTATGGTCATTGCAGTACAACGTATTGGTACTGGTGTGGCAACAGTAGCTGTGATCTTTGGGCAATTATTGATGAGTATGCTTATTGATAATTTTGGTTGGTTTCATAATGAGGCACTTTCATTCTCAATCAATCGATTACTCGCCCTCATTTGTTTAGGAATTGCCTTGTATTTTATTTATGCTAGTGGAAAAAGTGCAAAAATTATAAAAGCTAAATAAATAAGTAGTGGCATAATTTTGTCAATTATGCCACTCACAATAACTAGCTTCTTAATGCTTGAAATGCAATGTCGGCTGCGTTTAATGTATGTTGGATATCTTCATCACTGTGAGCAAGTGACATAAAGCCAGCTTCAAATGCAGATGGTGCAAGATAAATACCTTGTGACAACATATGATGGAAGAATGTTTTAAAACGTTCAATATCACAACTCATCACATCAGCATAGCTTTCAACTTTTTCTTTATCAGTAAAGAAAAGACCAAACATACCACCAACATAATTTACAACAAATGGAATTTGATGTTTATTAGCAAGTGATTTTAAACCTTCTGCTAAAGTTTTTGTTTTTTCTGCGAGCAATCTTTCATTTCCTGCTTTAGCTAATTCAGTTAAACAAGCAATTCCGGCTGCCATTGCAATAGGATTGCCAGATAATGTTCCTGCCTGATATACAGGGCCAGTTGGTGCAATGTATTGCATAATTTCTTTTTTACCACCAAACGCACCTACTGGCATTCCCCCGCCAATAATTTTACCTAAACAAGTTAAGTCTGGTTGTACACCATAATAAGATTGAGCTCCAGCTAAAGCGACACGGAATCCAGTCATGACCTCATCAATAATTAAGAGTGCATTATATTGGTCACATAATTGACGTAATCCTTGTAAGAAACCTGGCTTTGGTGGCACACAATTCATATTGCCAGCAACGGGTTCAACAATAATACAAGCAATTTCATTAGGGTAGCATTTGAAAGTTTCAGCCACAGAATCAAGATCATTATAAGTACAAGTTAAAGTATGTTTTGCAAAATCAGCTGGAACACCAGGGGAACTTGGTTGACCAAGAGTAAGCGCACCTGAACCAGCTTTTACTAATAATGAATCTGCATGACCATGATAACAACCTTCAAATTTGATGATTTTATCGCGTTTTGTATAGCCACGAGCTAAACGAATCGCAGACATTGTTGCTTCAGTACCAGAATTCACCATTCGGACCATTTCAATAGAAGGAACTAAATTGCAAACTAACTCTGCGAGTTTTATTTCTAATTCAGTTGGAGCACCAAAGCTCAAGCCATTTTGAGCTGTTTCAATCACAGCATTAAGGATAGCAGGATGATTATGCCCAAGAACCATTGGTCCCCAAGAACCAACATAATCAATGTATTGTTTGCCTTCTTCATCATATAAATAAGCACCTTGTGCTTTGTGAATAAATACAGGTGTACTTCCTACACCGTTAAAAGCTCTAACAGGTGAATTTACCCCACCAGGAATAACTTTTTGAGCTTGTTCAAATAGTGTTTTTGAAGATGTCATAATTTACTTTTCTCTTGATTGTTAAATGCGGCATGTATTGTACTTTAAATCAAGAAATAATGAAAAAAAACAAATGTATTAGGCTAGACTTTATGCTATTCTCTGCAACCATTCCAACCCAATATATCTCATGTGACAACGCGTATTTTAAGGGGTGTTTTAAATATGTGGTTGAGTTTTTTATTAACCTTTTTAAGCTCATTTCTGGCATTAATTCTAATGCGTCCAGTTGCGGTTAAAATTGGACTTGTAGATAAACCAAATTACCGAAAACGTCATCAAGGTCTAATTCCATTAATTGGTGGAATTGCATTATTTATCAGCAATGCCTGCTACTATTTTCTTGAATGGCATGATATGCGTTTACCTTATCTTTATTTAACTTGTGTCACAATTTTATTGATTATTGGTGTGTTAGATGATCGTTTTGATTTAAGTCCGTTCTTACGGGCGATTGTTCAAGCCGCACTGGCATTATCAATGATTTATATAGGTGATCTCTCATTAAATAATTTAGGTGAAATTATTGGACCATTCCAAGTGACATTAGGTACTGCTGGGATTGTCATCACAGTATTTGCAACGATTGCCATTGTTAATGCATTCAATATGATTGATGGTATTGATGGATTACTTGGCGGATTATCTAGTGTTTCTTTTGCGGCGATAGGAATTTTATTAATGTTAGATGGACAAGTTGATTTAGGGGCTTGGTGTTTTGCTCTTATTCTTTGCTTGATCCCTTATATCTTATTTAATCTGTCAATTTTTGGTGTAAAAAATAAAGTATTTATGGGAGATTCAGGAAGTACTCTCATTGGATTTACTATGATTTGGATTCTTTTATTAAGTACTCAAGGTCATGGACATCCAATAAAGCCAATTACCGCATTATGGCTTATTGCTATTCCATTAATTGATATGATTTGTGTCGTTATTCGTCGTTTGAAAAAGAAAAAAAGTCCTTTCAGACCAGACCGTTTACATGTTCATCACTTAATGGTTAGAGCAGGATTAACATCAAGACAAGCATTTTTAGCAATTACCCTAATGGCTGCAATTTGTGCTGGATTTGGTATTTTGGGTGAAATTTATTATGTCAATGAATGGTTGATGTTCTTTGGTTTTATCTTGCTAATCTTCTTATATGGTTATTCGATAACACGTGCTTGGCGTGTAACCCGCTTTATTCGTAGAATTCAGCGTAGATTACGCAAGGCGAAAGGTAAAATTGTTAGTCCTAAAGAAAATTGATTTTATTGTGCCAATTAGAGGAATAAGTGCCATAGTTGAACATTAATTAATAGAAAAATGGCTAAAAAATGGCAATAAAGTGTAAATTATCGACAAACAAAAAAAATATGAAAAAAAAACTAGACAGCCAAAATGAAAGTCATTAATATACGCCCCGCAACGACGCGATGAGCGCTCGTAGCTCAGTTGGATAGAGCGTTGGCCTCCGGAGCCAAAGGTCTCAGGTTCGAATCCTGTCGGGCGCGCCAGCTCGGTGTGATTTGATGGTTAACGTACTATCAACAAAGAAAAATCAATGGTGGCTATAGCTCAGTTGGTAGAGCCCCGGATTGTGATTCCGGTTGTCGTGAGTTCGAGTCTCATTAGCCACCCCATTAATCTATCGGCGAGTAGCGCAGTTTGGTAGCGCAACTGGTTTGGGACCAGTGGGTCGTAGGTTCAAATCCTATCTCGCCGACCATTTTTTTTGTTCTTTAAAAACCAATAACAGACAATCTGTGTGGGCATTCGGTAGGGAACTTTTTTGGACTGTAAAGAAAGAAGTTTTAAAAAGAATACCTTGAATGCTGAAAACTCAGAAATTCATTAAGATTGAAGAGACGAAGT
>NZ_JBHLWA010000006.1:0-32318 GCF_042433085.1 Gallibacterium melopsittaci | reverse complement strand
TGCCAAGCTGCCGCTTCATTCACCCAATACATGAGTTGTTGATATTCTTGTGGGGTTAATGATGTTGGGTCTTTCTGATATTTAGTCAGCAAGGTATCAGAGACTTTATCTTTCATTTTGATGCTCGTAATACGTTCAACATCCTCTGGTGTTAATACTTTTTTCTGAGCAAGTTTTTCTAGAATAGTAATCTCTTTTTCAGAAAGGAAGTTATTCTCAACCGCCCGTTTACCAATCTCTGCTGAACTAATCGCTCCTGCGGTATTGTCGCTAATCAAGCCGCCAGCTAAACCACTGGCGAGTTGGCTTAAGGTGGATACCGTTTGTTTTTGAGCTTCGGTGAGTTGGTCTGGTGATTTTTGGTAAAGCTGTTTGCTAATTACTTTGGCAGCTAATTCACCGCCAACCGCCCCAGCTGCCCCTGCGGCAGCGTTGTTCCCTGTGGCATAGGCTTCGATTGCACCTAATAAGGCGTGTGTCATCAGGTTAGCTTCAAGATTAACATTGTTATTTTCATCGGTGGTTGCTTCCTTTATCGCATAATTAGCATAAGGAGATACCCCTCCGACCACTGCTTGCGAAGCTTCACCTGTTGCTATTCCTTGTAAGACGCTTCATGTAACGTATATTACTAACGATTATTACATTATTTTATTTCAATAGAAAATATTTTAGTAAAATCAATGATACATGTATTTTTCTTAGATTTTATAAATAACTTATTGTCTTTTTTATCAATGCTTATTACTTCTTGCATAGGAAAAAAGAATATATCTAAAGTCTGATAATTAAGAAAAATATTAACTTCTGAGAGATAAGTATAAATATACATATTTAGCTTAAAGTTTTTTTCTTCTCTAGAGTATAAAATATTTCCATCAAGATCATTGTTAAAAATACTTTTTCCTTTAGATTTAAAAAATGATTCTATATCGTACTCATTATATTGAATAAACATATAATATTATTTTTATGATAAAAATACTTCTTAAACAAAATCAATCAATATGATAGTAGGTTTCATTGTCATATTCTGACCCCATATAATATATTAAATGATTCCTTATTTCATCCCAAGATGTTCCTGTAATAGATGATATTGTTTTTCTAATTATAGTTTCTATTTTATCTAAATCATTATTCGAAACAAACAATACATTTTTCCCCCAACTATATTCATTTTTTAGTAAATAATTATAATCCATTATATATAAATAAAAATATTCAATAGCATCATCATCCTTACAGCCAATACCTAAGCATACAGATAAGCAAAATTCCTTGCTAAGACAAACTTTTTCTGCTTCATCTCGTCCAATGGGAGAATCATAAGTAATAAATTTTAATTCTGCTTGATACATAATATTATTCCTTTACATTGATATGTTGATTACTTATAGAGTGAAAACGTTGCTTATTATCCATATATCCTCTTTCAAAATTTGCTTGTATACCTGTTTTAGCATATGGAGAATATTTTTTTAGTTTCGGTGGTCTATAACGTCTTGTACCATCAGCACTAATAAAACTCCCATCACTATTAATTTTATAATTTTCTCCAACCCAATCTTTAGCTAAGTTATCTAAAACTTTTTTATCGACTATACCTGGTGTTGTTAAATTACCACTCCCAAAAGCAGCATGCTCTAAAATAGGATTATTTTTGACAATATTTGTTAAATTCTCTTGAATTAACTGTTCTTTTAATTTTGGATATAAAGCAATATTTTCAGCACCTCTAGAAATACTAATATTTGCTACTTGATTTTCATATCCTAAAGATTCCCCAACAACAGGTAAATTCTTTGTAGAATCTAATGGTTCGGGTACACGATAAGCAAAATTATCTAGTGCTCCTTTATTTGGTACTCCTTTAATAGCAGATGTGAACAGTCCTATGATGACTCCCGAAATGTCTTCAAAGGCTTTTTGATCTCCTTGTTGATAAGCCTTGATGACTGTTGACTGAATCGTATTCCAATAACTTCCATCCATTAGGCTATTTACAGCATCTGAGATAGCTTGATTTTTTTTACTTAAATCCTGCTTCGCTTGATTACAGTAACTATCTTTTACTGCACAGGTTGTAATAGTAGCTAAAGTATCAAATCCACCATCTATTAAGAATAATGCACCATCAGAAGTTTCTTCTATAACATTAATTGTCCCATTTATCAGTTGAGAAGTTGCTCCTTCACCGAATATATCTCGGACATTTTGTTTCCAGCTTTCAGCATCGGCTTTTTTTGCTGCTCTAAACTGATCCACAAGTAAAGAATTATTCTCAACCGCCCGTTTACCAATTTCCGCTGCATTAATCGCCCCTGCGGTATTGTCGCTAATCAAGCCGCCGGCTAAACCACTAGCGAGTTGGCTTAAGGTGGATACTGTTTGTTTTTGAGCTTCGGTGAGTTGGTCTGGTGATTTTTGGTAAAGCTGTTCTGTGATAATTTTTGCTGCCAATTCACCGCCAACCGCGCCAGCTGCTCCTGCGGCAGCGTTGTTCCCTGTGGCATAGGCTTCGATTGCACCTAATAAGGCGTGTGCCATCAGGTTAGCTTCAAGATTAACGTTGTTATTCTTATCTGTTGTGGCTTCCTTTATCGCATAATTGGCATAAGGAGATACCCCACCAACCACTGCTTGCGAAGCTTCACCTGTTGCTATTCCTTGTAATACGCCTGTAACTGCACGCACAGCTAATTGGATTTGACCGCCTTGTCCGTAGGTTTTTATGACTTTGTTGGCTGTATCTAATTGTTGTTGTGCTGCTTGGTTATACTTGTCGTTTTTTAATATCGCTTCCGCTTCAGCCTTTTGCCGTTCCGCTTCATCTAATTTTGGTTTTAACACGATAGTGATGCCATTATTCGCTATTTCACCAATCACTTGCGCCATCTCTTGGCGAGCTTTTAGGTCAGCCATCTCGGTTTTATCAATTCGTTCGTTTGCCGTGGTGGTATCGCGAGAAAGGGAAGTCGAGACATCACCTTGTTGCGTGGTGAGGTTGATATTATTACCTACCGCACTGTGGGTGGTGCTGCTATCTTGTTTATTAATGTTCCCTAAGGCACTTAATCCCGTTGCTAAGCCATTGGCAATATTTTGCGTTGGGTCAGTAGAAAGCCCACCGCCGACGGATTCCACTTTGGCTTCACTGTAATTTTCAATATTTTCTGAGGTTAAGCTGCCTGTGGTAAAGTGGTTTTTCTCTTGGCTTGCTTGACTGTCAACGATAGCGCCTGTTAAGTGGGTATTGCCTTCCACATTGACGGTTAATCCTGCTTCCCCTGCGTGTAATCCGCTTTGTGTTTCAACGTATGCCGCATTGAGTTTACCGCGGTTAAGGCTGCCATTGACAGACGCATAAGAGCCACTGCCTATCACCGATACGCCAGCACTTACTCCACCTTGTGATTGTTTACTATCATACTGTTGGCTATCTTGGCGGCTTTCTACTACAAGATTGTTGCCAACCTCAACATTAACCTTATCGCCAGTAACGACCGCACCTTTTAAGGCGGTATCTTCGCCACTGCGTAAGTTCACAGTCTGACCATTCACTGTCGTATTACGTTGCGTTATCGTATCACTGTTTTCATGGCCTTTGCCTTTTTGTACTGACCCTTCCACGCCAAAACCTAGGCTGCCACCATTGACACCAGCAAATACCCCAGCACTCCAACCGCTGTTACTATTTTGGCTGCGTTGACGTTCAATGTCTTGGACGGAGGTTAATTGAAGGGATTTTGCTGCATCCAGTGACACCTTTTCCGCCGCTTGAATGGTTGAACCGAGAACCGCAATATCGCCATCTGTGGCAGTGAGATTCACTTGACCTGCGTTGAGTGTGCTACCTTGATGGGTAATTTGCGTGGTTTCACTGCTTGAAGCAGACTTACTTGAGCCAACACCGATAGACACTTTAAAGTCAGCTTTTTTCCCTGCTTGTACTGTTTCAACTGCTTTCTTCGCCTCTTGAGCCGCTATCACACCCTCTTGTGCAGCTTTAATCGCATAAAGCGCTTTTAAGCGGCTGTCTGTAACCTGTTGGCTACGCGCTAGGCTTTCTCTCGCTTTCATTCCCATATCGGTAGCTGGCGTTGATAAGGAAACCGTTAATCCTGATTGTTTAAATTCATGTTGTTCATGACGTTCAATGATGTCTTTACCCGCATCTACGGTCAGCGATTTTGCAGTAACGTTGATCGCTTTATCTGGTTGAGCTATGACGTCTGTCCCTAAGATAGTCGCCTGTTTGCCTGCGACTAAGGTAACATCTCCGCCTAAGCTGCCTATTGTGGCGCGCGCATCGGATTGGGTAATTTCATTATCAGTATAATCATGTTTTTCTGAACGGCTACCAATGGTAAAACCAAACCCACCACTACTCATTACACCTGATTTCTTCTCTGAGTAAAAATCATGTTCTTGTCTGGTGTTTTTAGCCGCAGTGATCTCTATATCTTGAGCTTGTAAGCTCACATTGTTATCAGCAACCATGGTGCTGCCTTTAACAGAGACTTTGCCTTGATTTGCGGTAACAACAATGTTGTTCCCTGAGAGTTGTGAACCTTGCGCTAAGTCATATTGGTGATCATGTTTAATGATCGTCGTGCTACGGCTCAGTAGGCTCTTATCTTTATATTTAGTTGCAAATGAGAGTGTTTCTTGGTCACGCCCTGCTTGTAGTTGAATATCACCTTGCTCACTATTAACAATAAGGTCGCCACCCACATTAATTTGTGCGGCACGTAACATGACACCTTGTTTGCCATTGAATACCGCATTGTCTTTAATTTCAAAGGTAGAGCCGATTTCTCTTTGTTGGTCGAGTTTCCAATAGTTTTCTGAATTAGCAATATAATGTGAGCGTTCGCGTTCAGTGACAGTCCCGATATGTATATCACCACCAGCTGTTAATAAGGCAGATCCAGCATTAACACTGGTTGCATCTAATTGAATATCGCCTTGGCTTTGCAAAATAAGCGCTTGTTTTACCTGTAATAAAGCTTGCTGATCTAATTGACGATGCGCATAGTTAGGGTTGGCTTTTGCTTCGCTCATTCGCCCTTCAATCTGAATTGAACCCGCATTGAGATAAAGATTATTGGCATTAAGCTCCCCACCTTGCTGATAGAAACGCTTCGCTAGCTGAAAATTCAGTTGATCGGCAGCGAGGGTACCTGTGTTGACGACATTTTGTGCGGAAATTTGTGTTAAATTGCGTCCGGCAATTATGCCACTATTGTTGACTTCACCCTCACTATCTATTTCAATTTCTCTCGCGGAGATGATAGCGCCTGTTGGCTGAATATCGACATCACGTTTTACGAGATAAACTTGAGGGACAAGCACTTGAACTTGAGTACCGTCCTTTAAGGTGACGGTTTGAGGCGCAAGCCATACCATATCTTCGGTTAATTCCTGCATTTGTGCAGCACTAAGTGCAACACCAGGAATCAACTGATAACGTTGTGCATAACGAATGCCAGCATCCATTAATGCCTTGTATTGTTGATAATCCGAAGTGTAATTACCTAAGAAACGTTGCCCCGTTAATTGATTAATCTGTTCATTCACTAAACGTTGTTCATAATAACCATCCCCTAATCGTTTGAGCATCGTTTGAGGATCAGCACGTAGGGCATCAAACATATAGTCAGAGCTTAGCCATTGGCGTTTATTGGCAAAGCGTGGATCAGTTTCTACTAAGATATGGCTATCCGTATTTGGATTAATGCGATAGAGGCTAACTTCTGGTAAACGAATTTCAGGTTGATACGTTCTTACTTTACCAACCGCTTGACTCATTTCAACACTGATAATGTGTGGAAGGGCGGGTGCCGATATTTGGTGCGGTTCAACAGAAGAAACGGGGGCTACATTTAATGTTTGTTTCGCAAGCGTAGTGGCTTGATGTTGTCCATCAATTGTAGTGTTGGTTGCTTGATTTATGACAGCTTGTGTTTGTCCGATAGTATTTTCGACTAAGTTAAAGCTAAAATACTTCACCGGTAAATCTCGACTAAATGGTTTATCATCATCACCATATTTAGCCCATACTTTTTTACCTCTCCAACCATGACGCTTACGTTTTGTGACCATGGTGTACCAAGTTCCTTCATCATGGCGATGAATTTCACCGATGAGATCTTTATTCTCTAATCGAACAGAATTACCTTTTAAGTGACGATTTTTCTCATTTTGATTAAATACCCGTCCGCCCATACGGATTCGATTGCCGACCAAAATTTGTGAAACATCGTTCACTAAATCTTCACCATTTAACCGTAAATCCCCTGCAATCAAAATTTTAGCTGGGTCACGATGTTCCAATGTCGTTGTGACAGTATGGCGATTAAAATGCCATTGTACCCAAGTTGGATTGCCCACTCGTGGTCTACCGTCATTAAAATTAAAATAAGAGTTTTTGTCATGCCGATTATTGTTATTACGATCAAACCATCCTTCGAGACTAGAATAGCGTTTACCTTTACTATGTACCGCATATTCACTGATACGTTGATCTTGATGATCTTCTCCAGTAATTAAATGTAAATCGTGATTCCATAACCGCTTGGTATTAATTTTTCCATTCCCCAATGCTTCAATAGTAGCACTACCATTATCCACAAAATCAGCTTGTCCAATGGCACGTTGGTTTGCATCGATTTGTCCACCAATCGTTAAATCGCCTAAACTCAAAATTAAGGCATGATCACTATTGGTTAAGGTACCTACCCCTAGATGGAGGTTTTTACGTGCCGCTATGGTTGCAGTATGTACTTCATTATTGGAATGTTCTGGTTGATTATTTAACACATTGGCTTGAATCGCTAATTCATCGCCATAAATGCGTCCTGTGCCGAGATTATTTAAGGTATTCACATAAATTGCATTTTGTGTACCATCAATTAATCCCCGATTGGTCAATGAATTTGCAGTCAGTTGGGTATTTGGCGAGGTGAACTCACTGTTTATTGGATTCTCAATCTGTTTTGCTGTGATCTGTAAACCTTTTCCCGTGATTAATTGAGTCTGATTAATAAAATCGCCCATTGTTTTGATAACTAAATGGCCAGCAACAACAAAAGGTTGGGTAAGGACTAAATCTTTTTGTAGCTCAATCAAGGCATCCTGATGACTTTTGATATTGCCTTCATTATTAAACTGTTGCAGAACCAACCTTAGGTTTTGCCCACTTTCAATGATACCCTGTTGATTATGTAATGTGAGAGAGTCGCCTTGCAGATTCACGTTGCCTAAAGAGAGGATTTCACCTTGTTGATTATGGATATCTTGTGCCACACTCGCACTAAGTTGATCGGTGGTATAAATACCACCTCGCTGATTATCCAGTTGCTTACTACTCAAGGTAAGCTGATGACCTAATAAGCCTTGCGTTGGTATCGCTGTCGTTGCTTTGGTGTCTTGATTATTTAGCTGATTTGTGATCAAAGTGAGCGTGGCACCACTTTGAATAACCGAACCTTGAGTAGTGATTGCTTGGTTATTTATTTCACGATTTGCCGTAATTTCAATATTTTGTTGTGCCTGAATAGTCCCCTGACGGTTATCTAAAGTGCTTCCTGTTAAAGTTAATTGTTGTTGGCTAACTAAATTTCCTTGTTGGTTATCAATTTGTTCACTTTGGATAACCAAATTACCTTTCGTGCTAAGGTTGCCTTGCTGATTATTTAATACAGCAACGGCCTGTAAACGAATATCACCTTGACTTGTTATCCCTTGATGTTGGGTTTGTTGATTATTTAATGTATGGTTATGTGTATTAATAGTTATGCCAGTTTGTCCATGAATAAAACCTTGCTGATTATTAAGCTCACCACTGTCGAGATGAAGAAATTGTTGTGCAAATAACATACCTTGTTCATTGCGTAATAACGATTGATGAGTGTCAATCACCAAGTTAGCAGCACTACTAATTAATCCTTGCTGTGCATTGTCAAGTCCAAGCACAGAAATTGTTGCATCACCATGGCTAAGTAGATTGCCTTGCCAGTTGGTCAGTTGTCCCCGTCCCTGTAATGTCAGCTGACCATTTTCAGTCACAATCAGACCTTTGTAATTATTGAGATCATCTGTATCAAGAAGTAAATTATTGCTTGCTACGATTTGTCCTTGAGTATTGTTTAATGTACTAAGGCTAATCAGATGTTGTGTATTATCACTTTGAATAAGCCCCTCTGAATTGTCTATCTGCGTTGCGGTAATTTGTTGGTTTTGATGGCTTGCAATAAAGCCATTTTGATTGATTAACTCACCTGTTTTTACAGTTAATTTATCAAACGAAATAATCCCTTTCTGACGTGAAGATTGCTTCGTTGCTTGATTGCTTAACCGTTGTTGATGTGTATCAATAGCCATTGTAGCAAGACTTTGAATCAGTCCTGAGTCATTGATGAGCTCGCCACTTTGGAGATCAAGTTGCCCCTCAGTATTGATCACTCCTTGCTGATTATTAATCCGTGTTTGTTGACTATTAATGGTTAAATTGCCTTTAGCAAAAAGCAAGCCTTGCTGACTATTAATTTCTTGAGCAACGAGATTAAAGCTGCCTTGTGTAAAAATCTGCCCTTGTTGATTATTAATACCTTTTAGTAATCGAAGGTTAAATGGTTGTTGATCTCGGTTAATCCAAGTACCTAGTCGATTATCAAGTGAAGAGGCTGTTGTAAAAATATGAGCCGCTTGTAAATTCGCTTGCTGACTAGAAAGATGAGTTGGCGTAGATAAGTGAAGCGTATTTTTCAGCTCAAGATGACTTTGATCTAATACTAAATTATTTTGGGTCGCTGTTAAATCAGCTTGATAAGCCAGAAATCCACTTTGAGAGAAATCAAGTTGTTTTGCTTGGGCGGTAATTTGCGTAGAAGCTAGGTGTTTCCCGTGTGATGAAATCGTTTCTTCAGCGATCAAGTTCAATGCATTTCCCGCAGAATGATAAGCAGGAATAGTCACTTGCTCACCTTGTGCTGTATGTGTAAAAGTTCCTCCCGCAATTAATTTTGCTGTAGGATGAGTTTCAATATGCTTCGCTTGATAAGTGATATTCCCTTCTGCCAAACTTTCACCAGATTGACTAATCGTTTCCTTGGCTTTTAAGGTAATATTGCCTTTCCCTTGTGCTTTGCCTTTGGCAATTAAACTACCTTGTTGCTGAATCCCTTGCTGTTTACTCGTTGCTTGCAGATGACCTTGTTGGCTATAGATCACGCCAGTGGTTTGATTTTCTATCTGCTGTTGGCTTTGTAGGGTAATATCTTGTTTGGCACCGAGATAGCCTGTATTGACTAATTGTCCTTCGGTAGTAATTTTTACTTCACCTGCGGCGGCACCAATATGCCCTGCATTGCGAACCCCTAAACCATTTTCTGTCCCAATAAGATGAATTTTATTGGCATACATTCCGCCTAATTCAGCGACATCGACGGCATAGCCTACAGGTTGGTTTGCTTCGCCAGCACGGATAACTTGAATACTGTCATTGTTGGCAGAAACCTGATTTTGTCCCGTTGTTACCTTGAGTTCATTTGCCCAAATGCCGGCATTTACCTTAACTTCTTTGGCAATAATATCGGTGTAATCTTGACGGCTGCTATCGAATCCACGACCAGACACGGTAACCGCCCCTTTTTCTACGCGATAGCCTGTGACTTGACCATTTTCAATTTGTACTTCGCCAGTGGTAAATGTGCTGCGTCCTGCATTAATAATGCCACAGCCTTCGCAATGAATCCCACTTGGGTTGGCGATAATCACGTCTGCTTTACCGCCTGCCACTTCAATATAGCCTTTTAATTGACTTGGTTTGGTGGCATTGACCTCATTTAAAATCACTTTGGCTTCACCACCAACTAAATAAGGGTTCGCCTGTACCCAGCCGCCTTGTTCTGTTTTTGTATTTTTACGGCTGTTATTGAGAATAGCCCCTTTTTGTGCCACATCAAACTGTTGGTATTTATTATGCGATAACCCTTTGTCATTTGGTGTTTGAATATTAACTTGTGGCAAGCCATTCGCAGTTTGTAAAACAATCGGTTGTTGGTTTTTTGGTGCAGTATTATCTGCTCGGATTTGTAATTCGTCTGCGTGTGCAGAAGTTAAATAGAAAAAACCTAAAAGACTATATAACCCGACGGTTAAGGCTTTTAATCGCCAATGAGGGCGTTGGCTAAGCGAAGCAGTATGGCAATGTTGACCTTCATGTTTGGCTTTTCCTTCACGCGTTGCAATTTCAGAAACCACGACTAAACGTTGTAATGTTTTACTAAAGATAATGCGATAAAGATGTTTATTCATAATTTATTCCTCAACGCTTCGCTTAGAATTGATAACTTACATTGAAACCTGTGGTGACGTGCGATGTTTTAAAGCCCTCAGGTTTGTGTAGTGGTATCCCTACAAAATAGTCATAAGTGAGACCCCATAAATTGCCACGTAATCCCACCGCACCGCCTAGCATATTTTGACCAAGCAGCTCTTTAGTATAGTTACCGCTGACATGACCACCATCTAATGCAAGATAAAGTTCGTGTCCTTTATTAGCGATATTCCAGCCTAATTCATTGCGCCATACCCAACCTCGTTCTCCAGTCAGAGTAAGTTCACCATCAAATCCACGTACGGTATAGCGACCACCAATACTAAACATATCTTGTAAAATTAATGGTGTTTTATTCCATTGTGCTTGCCATGATGTATTGAACTGGAATGGTTGTTGACCAATCATAAACGGCTGTCTAAAGCTGAGGGAGGCTGTCATAATGGTTGGACGAGAGCTTCCTTCACCAAATTGTTCCTCGGGTGCTGGCAGAGAATGATACGCACCTGTGCCTTGTTTATAATTAAAGTTGATATCTAAAAGGTTGCACTGCCTAAATATTCACGATGAGCTAAGCCAGCAGTCCACCCTGCCATACGGCGGTGTTGAATTTCAATTTCCGCATCATCAATAAAGTTTGCGCTTTCTCGATGCCAGATGCCTACGTTGAGGGTGGTTTTTCGGACATTGTTGCGATATAACACCCGTGAAAGATTGAGGGTTGTTGTTTCACTGCGTCCTGCATATTCATAATTAGTAAATGCACCAAAAATTGTTTGATGGTAACGATTTTGCGTGGAAGAGAAACTGAATAACCAATCCTTCCAAGGAATCGCATAATATAAACTGCTGCTACGGCTACCACGACGGCCAGGATCGTCACTGCCACGCGAGATACTTTGTGTGTAGGAACCATAAAAAATATCATTAAGTGAGAGTAAATTCTCAATGGATACAGTTGCCCCAGCTTGAAGACGACCAGTAGCTTTGCTGCCACTATCATCTAAAGACAAGGCTAAACGGTAAGGAAAGGCTTGTTTAAAATCAATTTGTAAATCACTTTCTCCTGGTAATGCTTGCGTATCTTCGGCAGGAACAATTTGAATATTGGCTTCCACGTGTGGCGGGCGTTTTAAGTTTTCTAATCCTTGTTCAATATCACGAATATTTAATAAATCGCCTTGCCCTAATGGTAAGGCAAACCAAACCGTTCCTTTGTGGGCTTTTAAGATATCACTATGGTCACGTAACAGAATGTGCCTCACTTTACCAGGCACCACAGTAAGCACTAAACGACCTTGGCGCAAATCTTGCGGTTGTGCTAAGACACGTGTGGTAACAAAGCCTTTTTCAATAATTGCATTTTGAACTCGTTTAATAATTTCACTAATACCTTGCCCACCTAAACAATGCGGTAAAGTGAAATCTTTAGGCGCATATACAGCCCGTAATGCCCAATCAAAAGGCGTTCTTAATTCCGCCGCAGTGAGCGTATCAATAGAGGATTTCTCTGGTGAAAATTCTGTCAAATAGAGGCGTGAAATAATAAAGCAAGGTGATTCTGTTGGGAAGGCTTGCAAGGCTTCGCCTGTTGCTGTAACCCGGACTTCACGATGTTCAGTAAATGCTTGTTGGCGAGCTTTTTCCTGAGCTTGTTGACGTTGTTGCTGTTGTGCATCTAATTGTTGTTGCACTGGGTAATTTTGCGGAAATGCCTGATGAGTTGCAGGGGTGTTTTCTGCAGCAAAAACAATATAAGGAAGAAGACTAAAACTGGATAATAAAGCGATTTTACGTAACATCTTGTATCACCTTTGTTATCTATAACGTAAAAGTATTATTAATAAAACATAAATATATTATAAATTTTCGCTTCATTATGTCCAGATGTAAAGTCTATATCTTAGTTTTTATCTATAAAATCATCATGTTATAATCCCCCTATCAATAAACTTATTAACGTAATTATTGATACTATTAACAAGATTCATATACTATTTAAACTGTTATTAGGACTTTATCTAATAATGAATAATGGTTAATAAAATACAAAAAAGAGGGCATTGCCCTCTTTTTTACTCATTATCTTTCTCTCATACTTTCACTCAGAGTTTCCTGTAGTGGACTTAATAAATAACTAATTACTCGACGTTTACCTGTTTTAATTTCTGCTGTAACACGCATCCCTGCACTTAAAGGGATCTTTTTGCCTTCAATAATTAAATAATCTTGATTAATACTAATAATGCTTGAAAAAACTAATCCAAGATCTTTATCCTCAATAGCATCAAAACTCACTGAGCGTACTGTTCCTGTAATATAGCCATACCTCGAATATGGAAAAGCTTCTATTTTTATAGTAACTGGTTGTCCAACTTCGATAAATCCAATATCACTATTACTTATCGATGCTGTTACTTCCAATTTATCTTCCTCAGGTACAATAACCATTAAGTTTTGTGCATCTGTCACCACACCTCCGATGGTATGTACATTCAATTGTTGTACTGTGCCTGTGACAGGTGCAGTAATTGATGTCGTACTTTGACGTTGAGCCAATTTTTGCTCTTCAAAAACTAGTTGTTCAACTTGTTCTCGGGCTTGTCTTAGTGCATCCTGCGTATCTCGCCGAAATGAAAATAATAAAAGATCATAAGCATCTCTAGCTTGCTTAATACTCGCTTCAATTTCAACTAGTTTATTTTGTTGTGATCTTAGTTCATTTCTAATTTCAATAACTTTCGTTTCTTGTTCAAAAAAACTATGTTTGGATAAAGCAGCTTTTTCATACAGATTTTTTAAATCATTTAAGCGTATTGCTTCAATTTTTTCTAATCCTTGATATTTTTCAACTTGATATAACGCCGTCTCTCGCTCAGCTTCACGTTGTTTTAATAATGATTCCGCCTGTTCACGTTGCTTAATATACGTATTAAATTGTTCCACAATTAAATTTTGTGCATTTACCACATCAACATCTGTTTTATTTAATCCATTAGGTAAAACTAATGTTGGCGATTTTTTTGTTACCATAGCCTCTAACAAAGCTTCATTTCTAGCTACGGCTAACCTCGCATCTTTTAATGCTTTTTTTGTTTTTTCAAAATCAGCCTCTACACCTAAGGTAGTAAGCGCTAACAGTTTTTGTCCTTGAGTGACTTTTTGTCCATCTTTAACAAAAATTCCTTTTACAATGGCTGTTTCAACAGACTGGATAACTTTGCTCTTACCTGTATAAGTTAACTTACCTGTCGCAGATGCAACAATCTCTACCTTGCCCAATATTGCCCAAATAACAGCAATAATCGTTAACAACATAATTAATCGAGCAATCCAACGAGGTAGTGCAGAAACAGGTTTTTCAATAAGTTCTAAGTGAGCCGGTAAAAATTGGTATTCATCCTCTGTACGTTCCACATTATCTAACTGGCGACGTATTTTCCAAACTGCTCTAAATTGCTGACAATAACGTACTAAAAAATCCTTAAAAGCTTGGCATTTTACATTCATCGTATGACCTTATTGTCTCGTTTGAAGTTGATTTAAATAGTGATAAAAACTGTTATCTTGGGCCAGTAGTTCATCATGACTACCTCTTTCAATTAACTTGCCTTTCTCCATGACAAAAATCGCGTCCGCATCTCTGACAGTGGACAATCTATGTGCAATAATAATGACTGTTCTACCATGGCAGATGGCCTTCATATTTTGCATTAAAATACGTTCTGACTCATAATCCAATGCACTAGTTGCTTCATCAAAAATTAGGATCCGTGGATTAGTAATAAGTGCTCTTGCTATCGCAATTCGTTGCCGCTGACCGCCTGAAAGGCCGGCACCTTGCTCACCAATAATCGTATCGTATCCTTGTGGTAGAGTGGAAATAAACTCATCAGCTCCTGCTAATTTAGCAGCCTTAATAACTTGTTCAATGGCAATACCTGGTTGTGCAATAGCAATATTGTCACGAATACTACGATTTAATAACACATTTTCCTGTAATACCACGCCAATTTGACGGCGTAACCAATCTGGTGAAACAAGAGATATATCTTGTTTATCAATTAAGATTTGACCATGAGTAGGAATATATAGCCGCTGAATTAATCTGGCGATTGTGCTTTTTCCAGATCCTGATCTTCCCACAATCCCAATGACTTGTCCTGCTTTAATAGAGAAAGAAACATCGGATAAAATTTCATTACCCTCTGGACGATATTTAAAATGTACTTGTTGAAATTCAATATCCCCTCGAATAGAAGGTAAAGCAATTTTACTTTTTGGATTTTCAGTTGGTGTATTTAAAATATCCCCTAGTCGCTCTACAGAAATGCCCACTTGTTGAAAATCTTGCCATAATTGAGCTAACCGAATGACAGGCGTAGTTACTTGCCCGGCAAGCATATTAAACGCAATTAACTGGCCAATACTTAAATCACCACTAATAACTAAATGAGCTCCTAACCATAAATTAATCACCATCACTAATTTTTGGATCAGTTGTACACCTTGTTGTCCAATTGTAGCAATTTTTGTCACTTTAAATCCTGCCGTGACATAACTCGCAAGCTGCTTATCCCAATGGTTAATCATCTGTGGTGATATAGCCATAGATTTAACAGTATTCATTGCGGTTACTGATTCAACTAAAAAAGACTGATTATCTGCATTTCGTGCAAACTTTTCATCCAATCGTTTACGTAAAATGGGCGTAATCAGAATTGACCATAAAATATAACAAGGCAATGAAATCAGCACGACTAACGTAAGCCAATGACTATAGAACCACATGACAGTTAAAAACACGATTGAAAAACAAAGATCGAGCACTGACGTTAATGCCTGCCCAGTCAAAAATTGTCGTATTTGTTCTAACTCTCTTACTCGAGCGACCGTATCTCCCACTCGTCTGGATTCAAAGTATGCAAGCGGCAAAGCTAGTAAATGTCGAAATAATTTTGCTCCTAGTTCAACATCGATTCTGCTTGTTGTATGTGCAAAAATATAGGTTCTCATTCCACCTAAGAGAATTTCGAAGATAACCACAATACATAAAGCTATCGAAATAACATTAAGGGTACTGAAACCTTGATGAACTAAAACTTTGTCCATCACAACCTGAAAAAATAAAGGTGTAATGAGCGCAATAATCTGTATCACCAAAGAAACAACGATAACTTCAGTGAAAATCTTGCGATATTTAATAATAGCCGGAATAAACCAAGTAAAATCAAATTTGGCTAATGCACCTAACACAGAGGCGCGTGAAGTTAGTGCAATAATTTTCCCTGTATAACGTTCACTAAATTCTTCCGCTGTCAGCACACAAGGCTCGCCTTTTGTTAAATCATGAATAAGATATTTATTTTGCTGTTTATCTATTTTCGCTAAAATAAAATGTTGTCTTTCATTTTCGTCCCAAACGAGAACGGGTAAATGCATATATCCTAATCTATCAACTGATTTATTTAATGCTTTAACTTGTAATCCTAATGATCATGCAGCTAACTGCCAACGAGTTAAATCTAATCCCGTATTATCGGGATCAAATTGATGAGTAATATCGTCTGCATTGACAGCTATCCCATGATAACGGGCCAAAATTACTAATGCAGATAACGCATTATTCATTCCACTTCCTCTCTTTTCAAAAAAAAGAGGTAACATAAAAATTATGTCACCTCTTATCCCTCACCTATATATTAACGCCAGTTTGCCGCTAATACTGGGGTCAATTGTTCTTGGTAATCCTGAGGTAAATTGATTTGTCCAGCACTCGGAACAGCAAAATTAGACATTGCATTTACTAAATTGTCCACTTGTGCATAACTTAATCGTTTATTACCTGCCACAATATTTTCTACTTTGTGATCTAACTGCGGATTATAAAAGTCATTTACAATGACATTATCTTGTGTGCCAATAACACCAACAATTAAGTCATTTTCAGAACGACTAAACCATAATTGATCATGATTAACTTCAGTAAAACGTAAAGTATCATTACCTTGTTCTTCCATAATCACATCAATACCGTCACCACGAGCAAACACATAGGTATCATTGCCTTGGCCACCAAATAGAATATCATTTCCTTGTCGGCCTTGGAGTGTATCATTACCGGCATACCCCATCAGGCGATTATGCCCTTGGTTACCCAGCAGTTTGTTATTAGCACTATTTCCATTACCAGCAATGTGTTGATCCCCTATTAACTCAAGATTTTCGATATTATCCGATAGCGTGAAAGACACACTACTACGAACAAGATCTACACCTTGATTAAATTTCTCAATAACGGTATCTAAGGTAGAATCAACTAAGTAAGTATCATTACCTTCACCACCAATTAAGGTATCATCGCCTAAACCGCCATCTAAAACATTGTTACCACTATTACCGACAATACGGTTATTTAAGCGATTTCCTGTACCATTAATTGCACTGCTACCAAGTAATTGCAACTCTTCAACATTGTCCGCAAGACGATATGAAATTGTTGACTTGACAATATCATAGCCAGATTCATTCGCTTCGATAACTTTATCACCACTATTATCAACTACATAAACATCATCACCTTCCAAGCCGATCATCGTATCAGCTCCCGCTTTGCCATCAAAATAATTGCCAACTGCATTACCTTGTAAAGTATCATTACCGCTACCCCCATTAAAGGTTTCTTGTAGCCGTGGTAATGGATTAACTGTTGCAGGCTCAATAAAGTGACTTTGTTTTAATTGACTAATACGGACATTATACAAGCTAATGTATTGTGTATTTTCACTTGGTTTACCTAGCCAAACCCTTGTGATATATCCACCATCAATGACAAACTCTTGCATTTCAATATTGAGTAATCCTATATCATATTGCGATAAATCAATTTTTTCATTTGGATCATTCACATCAAAATCAACAATGAGATTTTTCAGCAATCCTTTTCCAACACCAGGTGAATTATCTTTTACAACAACAAAACGATCTGAACCGCTACCACCAATCGCTAATGCCTTATTAATCTCAACACCTGTTAAAGTTTGATTTGTTGCATAATACTTATTTTGATGGCCACTAGCTGCATCGTCACCTTCTAAATAAATAACATCATTACCATCGCCACCAGAAAGGCTATCTGATCCAGCACCGCCGTGTAATGTATCATTACCAGCACCCCCTTCTAAGATATCGTCGCCATCACCGCCATCAAGGGTATCATGGCCACCACCACCTAAGATATGATCATTACCTTCATTACCATATAAGAGATCATTTCCACCTGTTTGACCATTACTTTGATGTTCGCCAACGATTAGATCATTACCCATACCGCCATATAAAGTATCTGCACCTTCACCGCCAAAAATTCGATTATCGCCAGCTGTACCCCAATAAGCTACGCCAACATCCGGTAATGCAGTTTCTGACGTATCACTCGCAAAACCATATCCATTATATTTTTCCATATATAATGTATTATATTTTTCTGCAAGAATAACGACATTATTTAGGCTTAAACTACTTGCCTGTAAATTCGTAAAGCGTACATATTGATTATTACCTAAAGACAATATGGTATCTTGTCCATCTTGTCGTAAATCAAGACGTTTAAGACCAGGGAACTCAGCTAAAATTAAGCGATCCACTCCCACTTTAAAGTCGGTAATCGTGTCTGTTGTATTCGCATTTTTATTTACAACAAAGGTATCAAAGCCATCTCCACCGGTTAAAGTATCATTACCTTGAGCACCATATAATGTATCATTTCCCGCAGCACCTTCTAATTGATCATTGCCTCGACCACCAATGAGTAGATTATCTAACGCATTTCCGACTAAATGATCATCACCATCACCACTAATTACCCCTTCGATCTGACTTTCATTCATAAAGAGGAAACTACCATTTAAATTCCCGAAGCCCATATTCAAATCAACGAACATATTGCCACTCATTGCAGCAACATTGACGATATCGAAACCACCATCAGTATCTTGTAATGAACTACGTGTTTTACTGAGGTATTTATATTCATCGGTATAAACATATGTATCATTAGTATTATTAGCAAAGCCCTCAAAGCTTAGGCTCCAATCATGTAATGTTCCTGTTTCACCTGTTGTTGTATCGAATACTTGGAGCTTCCATTCACCCACAACACTTTCACCTCTTAATAAGGCAGTATTAAAGGTATATTGGAGTGTTTGGCTACCATTAAATGTTTTATCACCTTCCGGATTATCTTTTGATTTACCCGCTTCATTTAAGAGTAAAGATTCAGTACCTGACGGAGAAATTAATTTCAAGGCAACATCACTGGCACGTGAGTGAGTTAAATTGACTGTGACACTCACATTTTCGACACGTAGTGTTGAACTATTTACCGTAACAGAGAACTGACGACCACCATTATCATCAATTTGTTGATCTAATTTACCGGAACGATAAATATGCTCTAAACGTGTTTGATTATCATATGTCGATTGCATATGCCAATTTTCCGCTAACCGTACTGCGGCTTTGGCATCAACCAATCCATAACCGAAGTCATGACTAACATGGCGACCACCATTATTCCATGTACTATCACCGTTCCATTGCCAATCACCGGTCAAGACATTTTCACTTGTTGCTGTCAACGATAAAATTTCTTGTACATCTCGATAACCTAAGTTCGGATTTGCTTCCAACATCAGAGCAATAATACCCGTCACAATTGGCGCAGAATAACTTGTACCATTCACTGAAGCTGACTCTGAGCCTAATGTACCGCCATTTGCATTAATTAGACGACGAGATGTGGTTACAACATGAGAACCATGGGCAGAAACTAATACACTAGCGCCCGCATTGGAATAAGGTGCAATCACTGTCTTGTGGTTATCATCTAACTCTGCTGCACCAACGACAACAGTATAAGGAGAGGATGTTAAGTAAGAGTAGTTAGCGTTGCCACCTTCCATCCGTTCATTACCGGCTGAATTAACAATAACAGTGCCTAGACCATTCCGCCCTTGTGTTAGTGCCGCACGATAATTATCTGTTAACCATTTATCTGCAACCGCCTGATCTTTTTCGTTTTGGAGCTGTTTAACAAAATTCTCTTTACGTCCCCAACTATGATTAACCACATCATAGTCTTTCATTTTTGCTAAACTTCTCGTATCTGCACCAACCCAATAGCTAGCTAATGTCGCATTATAAGCAACCCCGACACCGTCTTCGCCATTGCGTGCACCCACCATTACACTTGCTACTTCCGTTGCATGTTTACTAAAGAGTTTATCTTCCTCACGTGTAGTAAATTCATATCCATAGCGCCAATTTTTATCAATATTTGCACGTAATTCTGGATTACGATAATCAGCCACCTCTTCAGCGACCGAAAATGGGCCACTAGGTTCAAACTGACCAATTTTTATACCTTGACCTGTATAATGTTCCCATGCTCCAATTACTTTAGATTCTTGTAAATAGTATTGCTCATAGAAGAGAGGATCAGTCGGTAGATCTGGCGTCTTAAAATAAACTTGCGCAAAACGTTCTTTACCACCCACAATAATACCGGATAGATTTTTGTTATCCATCAAGTGATATTTAAAGCCAGCAACACCTTGATAAGTTGGATCTGGTGTAAATTGAATATCAAAGTTTTCTGTCACACTCAATGTACCACCACGAACATCAAACGCTTCTGCAACAATTAAAGTATCACCCTGAAGATCAATATCATTTGCTAATAATTGTGCTTGAGTAATGATAAAGCTGCGTTTTCCATCTAAACTTTGGCCATTTTTATCGACTGCAATAATATCCATAACAGGTACAGCATTATCAATTCCGCCTAAATCATGCTCAACAGATGGGAGTATATAATCTTGAATGTCTGTAAAGGCAGCTTTTTCAACATTAATTAAGAAATCTGTACCATCACGCCCTTGAACTTTATCTTTAATTAAGATGCCATCTTCTAATTTAGTGATTTCATATTCTTCGAACTTACCTGAAAATTCTGCGATATCATCGCCGCTTCCACCATCTATGAAGTCATCACCACTATCACCAACTAACGCATCATCTCCAGCACCACCAAACAATTTATCGTCATCAGTACCGCCATAAATTAAATCATTACCTGCATCACCATAAAGAATATCTTTACCACGATGACCTCGAATTACGTCATCACCTGCATTACCAGAGACAAAATCATCACCGTTTTCACCCGCTAGAGCATCATTTGCAATACTTCCTAGCAGGATATCATCACCATCTCCACCGCGTACAAAAATAGAACTATTTCCTGAGGAGTAGAAGAAATCATTACCACGACCACCATTTATAATTTCAACTTCAGCTTTACCGAGATCTAAAGTAACTGCTTTACCACCAATCACTTGAACTACATCATCACCATCACCGCCATGAATATTTTCAGGTAAATCGTCACCATCAATAATCAAAACATCATTTCCAGCTCCACCAAAGAAAGTATCACTGCCTGCACCACCGACTAGCCAGTTATCTTTATCATTTCCTTGTAAAGTATCATTACCTCCGCCAGCTTCAATATTAACTACACCTAGTGAGGTTGCATTAAGTATTCTGGAATCATTATTGGTCGCTGTAAAACTGGTTGCACTACCAATAACTCCATCACCTTCAGTAGCAGTCTTTTTACCACCTTGAGCATCAGTAATCGTATGACCTCGAGGGTTGGCCAAGAAATTAATAGAAGCAATATCATAATTTTTATTATTACGGACAAGATTACCTTTTGCTAATAACTCATTTCCCTGGTAAAATTCACCATTTTTAAATTGATAATCTAAGTTAATTGCTGTAATACCTAATGAGTTAAGAGTCAATAATTCTCCGTTTTCTGTAATCCCATTTTGGTTTTTATCTTGCCATACCCTTACTTGATTAAATGCACTATCTTTCGCATCAAATTTATTATCATTATTACTATCTAAGGTACGTAGTGCCTCAAAACCATTTACAAAACGTTTTTCACCACTTTCACCATTACGTCCTGATTTACCCGCATAGTATTCGGAAAAGGTTTCACTGATATTGTCAATTTTGCCGTTATTATTTAAGTCATGAACTAAAATCCCATCGGCCGCACTAACCCAACCGGTTTCCTCTAAGGAACCACCATCATTATCAATATCAAATAGTATTGGAGTATCTGTATAGCGTGTTAACTTAATACCGTCACCATTTAAATCAATAACTAATGGATCAATTGGACGAGAACCTTTTCCAACAGCGCTGGAACTATTTAAATTGATGATTTGAAGTGCAGTATTGATAGCGTTATTAGTAGAACTAGATTTATTTTGATAATTTTTTAGTGGCTCTAATGATTCATTATGATTGCTTATACGGAAACCATCTAGACTAGAATAATATTTTGAAACGTTAATATTATTCATTAAGCCACCATCACGAACCGCATCTGCATTTAGAGCTAATCTATCTGTAACAAAAGATAAAGCATTTGATGAGAAAGCAATATCTTTGCCACTATCAATAATACTCTTACGGTTAAGATCTGTGTTTTTTATAAGTTCAAATGCGTTATTTGTAATAGCTGTTGAAGAGAAATTATTATTAATTCTATTAATAAATTCGTAATATACGTTATTATTTTGATTATTGTAATTTTTTAAGATTGCTGATACTCCATAATTATTTTCTGAAATTTCTTCAGTGCCTAAAAGTTTCTTATAAATTAGCTTAGGAGGGTTATTAATAATTGTCTTTAAAGAATCAATATTGATGTTAGTGTTGGTAGTATTATCCTTGTTAAGTAATGCTTTATAATATACATTATAGGTGGTTGAATTATTATAATACTTTAAAAATGTTCCTATACCATGATCCCTTGATGCAAAAACAATTAATCCAGGATAATCTTTATTATCTATAAGCTTTTCATAAATTGCTTTAGCACCCGTTTCTATAATAACAACATGCCCATTTTGATCATAAGGTAAATCACTGGCTATTAATCTTGCTCCTTCTCCAACATAGTTTGTTGATTTGGCAATACCTCTATCTAAATCAAACTGTTGTTCAGAAAGTAATGCTATTTTTTTAAGCGTTTCTGAATTTTCAGATAGCTTTGCACCGGCCCCATTAAACCCACTAACTGTACCTATATTTTTAAAAATCGTTGATAATGATATGGAAAGAGAATAAGCCAAACTATGCCCAGCAATATCTATATTCCCTGAAATTAATCCTAAACCATCTTCATCTCGTACAACAGTTATTGAAAATTTATTTTTATCTGATGAAAGCATAACTCCTTGATATCCTCTCATCATATGTTTTATCTGCAAATGATGATATTTTTGTCCTACTGGTGTCATCAATTTGGACAGATAATTAGTTGCATCCACTAGTTGCTCTACAGCAAGTCCATTCTTTACTAAATTTATATCTTGAACAAAATCAATTGGCTCTTGGGTTCCTCGAATAGCTAAAGTTAATTGACCAGTGCGCTTATCCTTAATCAATACTGCTGAGAAACCACTTGCAGTTTCTAATTGTTGATGGAGAACTTCAAAATTCTCATCAAAATAGTTGAAATCTTCTTCTTCAAATGAACTATCCTTGTTTAAAGAACTTTTAATATCCGATTTTTTATAAAGTACTCCATTTTCGTTAAAGAAATTAGTGTATGCCGCTGCACTTAATAAGGCTTTATCTCGTTGTTTTTGCTGTTCATCCATTTTATATTCCTTAATTATCTGCTTAGAAATTATATTGATATAAGTGTTCTATCAACTTATCATAATTGCTAGGTTCTCTACACTTTATCTCAATAGAACCAGGTCCCATTAGCGTCCAATATTGTCCCCGTACATCATCAGAACTTAGAATTATTTTTTGCAAAAAAACATCATAAACAATTCTCTTATATGTAATAAAAATATTTAAATAATTAATTTCCTTCAAATAAATTATTATGCCTGAATGTACTACTCCCTCATCAAATACATATTTATTTCCATCAAAATTTATTTTATATGGGATTAATTTTTTTTCAGATGGTGATAAATTGGAATAACTTAACTCTAAAAGAGTTCTATATTCATTATAATTTTCTACTGACCTTAACTTCTCAATTCCTCGTTGTTTTTGCCATTCTTCTACTGGCATGAGCACTCTCACTGTATCACCTGCTATTGCACAACGAATTGGTGTTGTTATTTCAGCAATGATCCTATCATAATTGATAAGCAGTAATAATATTATAAACATGCCACAACAAATATGATGAACAATACAACAATATTCTTCAGACTCAGAATGAGAAGCAATAACGTTATAAATATCTTTATACTTTTTACTTACTTTCTTTATTAGCCAACGACACATTTCTTACCTTATACAGGGAATACATACTTAATTGATAACTATACTTAATGACAACAACAAAAATCAATATAAAAAATAAATATATATTGTGATAATTATCACAAATTAGAATAAATAACCTAAAATCGGATAGGAGAGGTTTTTATTACAAATATTTTTTAAAACTGGCAGAGGCGATTGAAATTGCTGTTCCAACTAAAAAATAATAATGTAAATTCTAGAAAATTTTTCAATAATTTCATATAACTAATAACTCCTTCTTATCCGACCAAAAGTTTGTTATCAATGCAACATTAAATCGCTATCGTAGGTAGCATTTAAAACCAAGCACTGACCTGTAATGTGCTGATATCTTTTTTATTTGATATAAATGGTCGCCTTTAAGCTATATGCTTACTCACTTTTTATAGTGATATTTATGTTTTATAGTTACTCTATTGCCAAAATAGAATACTATATACTTTCTTTCACCCTCTTTTGGGAACAGCCTTCCCAATAAGAGGTCTGTTCCCTTTTTTATTAAGGAGAACAGATTATGAAATCGAAAAAAACTCACTTAGATATTTATCAATATGTCACTGATCGTATCATTACTGCACTTGAAAATGGGGTAAGACCTTGGATTAAACCTTGGAATAATGTATGTACATTACCTCAAAATGTATCTGGTCGTTATTACAATGGCATTAACATTCTTTTATTGCAGTTAACCGCCATCGAAAAAGGTTATACTCAGTCCAAATGGATTTCTGTCAAAAAGATTAATAAACTTGGTGGAAAAATCCGCAAAGGTGAAAAAGCAACAAAAATTGTTAATTATCACCCTATTTCTAAAGAGAAATGTGATGAGAATGGACAAGTTATTTTAGATGAGAATGGTTATCCAGAAATTGAACACTTTGCCTTTATTACTGCCTTTTCTGTCTTTAATATTGAACAATGTGAAAATTTACCTGAGAATCTATTCGATAAACCCCAAACAAGTCCATCTGATCTACAAAAAATTGCAAAAGTAAAGCAAATTACTTCTGGAATGAATGTGAAAATTAATCACGGTAATAATAACCAGGCTTATTATAAGCCATCAACGGATAGTATTATTATGCCAAATCGATCTCAATTTGATACAGAGCAAAATTACTATAGTGTTTTATTGCATGAAATAGTACATGCAACTGGTCATAAAGATCGATTAAATCGTGATGGAATTACTTCAACAAAAGCAAAATTCGGAAATCAAATCTATGCATTTGAAGAACTTATTGCTGAGATGGGAAGTGCTTTTCTTTGTGCTGCTTTAGGCTTCGACACGATATCTAATCATGCAAATTATATTGATTCGTGGCTTAAAATCCTCAAATCAGATAAAAAAGCTATCTTTAGAGCATCGGGCCATGCAAGGAGAGCAATAGATTATTTATTGCAAATAGAAGAAATTATGCAACTTCAAGAACAATATACAGCTGCATAAAATTCGTTATTAAATACACTCACCTTTTATGAGGGGTATGTTATCCCTCATAAGAATGGATACATACTCTTTTAATTACTTATTACTATTTAAGGAGGTATGTTATGCCAAATTGGTGTGAAAATCGCTTAGATATTATTGCGAATACCGCAGATGAATTGAAAACTGTTCTTGAAAAAGTCATACGTCTTCATGATAACAATGAAGAAGATTATCACTTTATTCTTGATTTTGAATTACTTCTTCCAATGCCAAAAACATTAAATATTGGTGTTAATTCTTTTGTCGATAATACAGTTGAGTTATTAAAACTACCAGCTGATTCGCAAGTAGCAAATATTACGTTACCTAACCCAATTCATCATAGTTTATCGACTCTTGCTCGAGATAATAAACTAATGACAATTGGGGAATGTATTCAATGGTTAGAGCAAAATTCCGATAAGCAACAGCAATTCGGATTTAACTTATTGTTTGGTCGTCAATATTTAGAAAATATTGAAAAGTACGGTGTAGGAAATTGGTATGATTGGTGTTATAAAAATTGGGGAGTAAAGTGGAATGCAACTACACAATATTGTCCTGATTATGATATTAATCACACAGAATTTTCCATTGACTTTGATACCCCTTGGTGTGCTCCTGAGGCATGGTTTAAGACATTAATTGATACATTTCCAAATGTAACATTTAAGCTAACTTATTTTGAACCAGGTATGTTCTTTGGGGGCATCTGCTCGTCTGTTGAATCTGAAAATTGTTATTATCAATATCCTGAATCTACATCTGAAGTAAAAATTCTTGCGAAAGAATTCGGTTATGAAGATGAAGATTGGCATTGTGATAATGAATAAATTTTAACTTATCTATTTTCTTCCCTTAGAGGAGTAACCTCCTCTAAGGGTTACTCCTTTATTCGACTTAAGGAGTAATGTAATGAAAGAGAAAACTAGACAAGATGAGAAGAAAACATTTATCAGTGATTTTCACAGACTTATCAATATATCAGGAAAAAGAAGTTCTGCTTTATTTAGTGACTTTATTTTCATTTTTGGCTTTGAACTTTATGCTTGTGTAATGAAAATCATAAATATAGAAGTTGATGAAAATCTTTTACAAGACTACCAAAGGATAGCTATATCATATAATCAAGAAGAAAAAACACTACTTAGTAAATTATTTTCTTCTGTCGTTATAGCATTTGAGCAGCAACCTTATCAAGATTTTCTAGGCGATGTGTTTATGTCATTAGATTTAGGTGATGAATTTAAAGGACAATTTTTTACGCCATTTCCTATTGCCGAATTTATGGCTCAATTACATATTGACAAAAACACACACAAAAAAGAGTTTATTACATTAAGCGAACCCTCATGTGGTTCTGGAGCAATGATTATAGCGATGGCAAAAACATTGCAACAATATGATATCAATTATCAACGACAACTTTATGTTGAAGCAAGAGATATAGATTTTATTACTGCAATGATGTGCTATATACAGCTAACATTACTTCATATTCCTGCTACAGTGATTGTTGGAGATACATTAAGTAATGAGCAAAGATATTGTTTTCATACATTAGCGTATGTTACTGGTAATTGGGCTATTCGCTTACAGAGTGAAGAAAGCAATGAATCTTCATTAATTATTAAAGAAGATATATCAAAAATACACTCTAATTTATCTATTAAAGAAATTAAAGAGATATGGCATAACTCTACTATTGATTTAGATGATGAAATCATCTTTGGATAGTATAGTCTACACCTGAAAGCTAGGTATTAATCACTAATTACCTAGCTTTTTCTTTTTTATATGTTTTTAATATTCACTAAAAGTTAGAAAATTTTTCTTATTAATCAAAAAATAATTATCTATTCACAGTATGATTAAGTAATCTGATGATGTCTCTTTAAATACATAAGGAGACTAATATGAAAAAAACTACTCTCGCTTTAATTTTAGCTGCTACCTTATCAACAGCTCATGCTGCTACAGAAAATCAACAATCCGATCTAGTAAACATCACGATTAATAATATCGGGGATGATTCAGGCTTAGAAATAGGAACAAATGCTCGGGCAAGAGGTACTGGATCAATCGCAACTGGCACTAACTCACTTGCACTTGGAAAAAACGCAGTAGCCACAGGCGGTAATGAAACTAAAAATTCGATTACAAAGAAGTTAGCTGAAAACAAACAACGTTTAGACGAAATTTCTACTGCAGAAGCTAACACAAACCGTTTACTAAGCGAATTGCAAAACATCCGTAAAGTCGAAGCCGACATAATCGAAGCTGGCGAACGTGTAAAACAAGTCAGATTGGCAAAACAATCCGCATATAGCGTATGGCAAAATAAGCTAAAAACGTACAACGATACAGTTGCAGGTTCAGCCCAATTTTTAGCAGACGCTCAGGCAAAAATTGATGATTTAAATAGTCGTTTGACCGGTGTTAGTCGTATCCAAAATGTAGATATTAGCTCTGACGAAGGACTGACTAATGCAGCAACACAACTTAAATCTATTGCAGAAGAGGGAACAACACTTAATTTAAGTGTAGATTTTTATAAAGACTATGTGAGTAGCTACTATACAGCATTAGGAGATGCGAGAACACTTGAAAATGAAAGTAATAATATTAAACAAAACATCAGATTCACTATAATAGAAGCCCTCAAAAACCAAGTAGTAAGTGGAACCCAAATAGCTCAAAATGTTATAGATACCTATAACAATACAATAACTAAATACAACATTAATCTCCCTGTGCTAAATTTAGATAACAATTATGTTGCTTTTGTTGGCTACAACCCTTTTTATGATTATGACGATACTACGAGATTGATACAAGACGGGGAAAAACTAAGATTAGTTAGAGGCAGAGATATCTCTATGCCAACAGTGTATGGAACTGTGGTTGCTGAAATTGATGATGTCCAGAGATTTGAATCTCTGTTTAAAAACAAACAACCAACCGACATAGAGTTTCAAAGAGTTATAACTAAGACAACATATGAAAATCAAAAAGAAGCACTCAAGAAAATTAGGGATAGTTTACCCGAACTATTGAATCAGAATCACTATTTCTTAGATGAAGATAATAGTAAAGCAAGAAGATATGCTTCTTATCTTGATAACTCCCTAATGCTTAAGGAATACGCATTAGATATAGCTTATTATCAAACTATGTATGAGGAAACGAAAAATACGACTTGGTTAGATAAAAAAGTAGAGGCATTCAATAAGGCTAAAGCAATAGCAATGAGCATTACACGTATCCCATCACTCTATAATGGAGATGTAACCTCATTTGATAATCAAATTTACCAAGCTCATAATGCTTGGTACAAAGAAAATGTTTCTGATGTTTTATTAAAAAATAAAGTTACTACGCAAAAATTAACACAAGAGCTAGAAGAGGCTCTAGGCATTAATAAAAATGCGATTGCCGAGAAAGAAGCAGAGATTGCTCAATTAAAAACCGCAGCAGATCAGGCGAAAAGCACGTATGACAACACAAACCCTAGCGACGCAGACATTGCTTTGTCTCAGCGATATGAAGAAATCATGCGACAACTCACTGCTAAAGCGAATGAACTCAAATCTGAACAAGATAGATTACAAGCATTGCGTGACGCTTTAACACTGAATGACTTAACAAACGTCGGCGAAAATGCCTATGCCATTGGCACAAATGCCCTCGCAACAGGCGCTAACTCACTTGCGATTGGCACAGATACCATCGTGACAGGTGAAAACTCCATTGCCATTGGCAAAGGATCGGCTGTAACAGGGACTAACTCGATTGCGATTGGGACTGGGCATAATATCTTGGGTAACAATTCTGGGGCATTCGGAGACCCAGATTATATCTATGGTGACGGCAGTTACGCTTTTGGTAATAACAATACCATTGGTGAAGCCACTAACCCACATAACTCGGGCAACAATACTTTTGTGCTTGGATCTAATGTAGTGACAAAAGTCAACAATGCTGTAATCCTCGGAGCGAACAGTGCAGATGGTGGCGACAATACCGTATCTGTCGGCTCTACCGCAGCACAACGTAAGATTGTCTATGTGGCTGACGGCACTATTAGCCAAACCAGTAAAGACGCTATCAACGGTAGCCAAATTCACGATATCCTTGAAAATGGTACAAATGTGAACATTGAAAACTGGAAGACCCTGCTTGGTGTCGGTTCGACGGAAAACAGTGCAACAGCAACAGCATTAAGTAATCTAGCATCAGACTTAGCCAAGCACCTTGGCGGTGGCTCATCCGTGGACACCAATGGACGAGTAACAGCACCGACATACTCGATTACGGACGTAACTAGTACAACACCAACGGCTAAAAATTACAGCAATGTTGGGGCTGCATTAACTGCACTTGATAGTAATACTAAAGCTCTTAATACGACATTAGGTAAAAAAGCAGATAAAACTGATATTACTAATATCAATACTAGTTTAGACGGTATCAATACAGCATTAAATGGCAAAGCCAATACCAGCCTTAATAACATTACGAGTGATGGCGAAACAGTGATTAAAAACCTTGCTAAGGGAGCAGTTAAAGTGGTAGCAGGAACTAACACCACCGTCACCGAAGGTACAGATGGTGATACTAAGACTTATGCAGTCAATGTCTCTAATGACGCAATTAAAGGTGCTGTACAAAAAGACTTAGATAGTAAAGCAAACAAAGACGCCAGCAACCTTGTGTCAGCAGACGTGCAGAAATGGCAAGAGAAACTTGGTAATGGCACCAATACTAAAGGTGATAAAGGCTTGATTACTGGCGATACACTAAATACCGTTTTAACTGCTGCATTATCAGATAAAGCAAATAAAACTGATATTACTAATATCAATACTAGTTTAGACGGTATCAATACAGCATTAAATGGCAAAGCCAACACTAACCTGAATAACCTTACTACGGATGGTGAAACGGTGATTAAGAACCTTGCCAAAGGCGCAGTCAAAGTGGTAGCAGGAACTAACACCACTGTCACCGAAGGTACAGATGGTGATGCTAAGACTTATGCGGTCAACATCTCTAATGAAGCGATTAAAGGGGCAGTCCAAAAAGACTTTGACAGTAAAGCTAACAAAGATGCCAGCAACCTTGTGTCAGCAGACGTGCAGAAATGGCAAGAGAAACTTGGTAATGGTAAGAATGCCAAAGGCGATAAAGGATTGATTACTGGCGATACACTGAATATTGCTTTAGAAACTAAAGCAGATAAAGGTGATATTACTACGATTAATACCTCTCTCTCTAATAAGGCTAATACTGACCTGGACAATATAACTAATAATGGTAAAACCACTATTAAGAACTTAGCCAATGAAGCTGTAGAAATCGTAAATGGTACTAATACTACCGTATCTAAAACTGTTAAGGACGGTAATACATTGTATGCGGTCAATGTATCTAATAACGATATTAAAGAAGCTATTCAGCCAGACCTAAATACTAAAGCCAATACAGATGCAAGTAATATTGATGCTGAAAAATATGCTAAAAAACTGGGCATAGGCACAATTTCAGAAACTGATAAAAATCTTGTTAACGGTAAAACTGTTTATACCGCAATTCAGAATGCAGTAATCAACGGTATAGACGTATCTAACAAGGCAGATAGATCAGCGAAAAATCTCACTGCTCAAGATGTACAAAAATGGCAAAACAAGCTAGGCACAGATAAAGTTGCAAAAAATAGTAAACAACTTGTCACAAGTGGTGCAGTACATAGCTATGTGCATGATATGACTCGTAACACGTTAGCACAAGCAAATACTTATACTGATATGCGCATTAATGGTTTGCAACAGCATACAGATAAACAAATTAAACGCCTCAAAGAAGAAACCAGAGCTGGCATTGCTTCCGCAATGGCAATGAGCGCAATTCCAACCGTAACAAATAAACGTTACAACGTAGGTGCAGGAACGGCAACTTTCAGCGGTGAAAGTGCGGTTGCAATCGGCTTACGTGTTAAGAGTGACAAAGATAACGCTGTTGTTAGCTTTAGTGCGTCAGCCAGTTCAAGTGGTGATATAGCAGGTGCGGCTGGATTTGCGTTTGGATTTTAGCTCTAAATACAAAAATAGATACTGTCGCCACTGGCGACAGTGTTTATTTTTTAAGCATACAAAGCATTTTGATACCTAATATTATGATTTCATAACAAAAATTGTCTTTACACATAACGAAAAAAAAGAGTAGAATCATTCGTGATCAATTAGATCAATAGAAACCATTCAAGGTAAAAAAGTTATAAATTAATTGAGATAGTTTACCTGGTTTACACAAGGGATTTAAAATCCCTCGCCTTTCGAGGCGTGCCAGTTCAAGTCTGGCTTCGGGCACCATTCATTTTATATATTCAATGGATTTTTAATAGTAACTTCCCCAAATTAGTTCTTAAAATTTAAAATCCTTGAATTGCCTTATATGGCGTGTTAGCAAAGCGGTTATGCACTGGATTGCAAATCCATGTAGATCGGTTCGACTCCGGTACACGCCTCCATTATCCACTAATAACTTATTGATTTTAATATAAATATAATAAGGCATATAGGACAAAAAAATTTGGTCATATTACACCTCTGGAAAACAAACCTATCAACAACTTGCCGTTAAATATCATTATTCAGTCAGAACTATTCAAAGACATATTGATAAAGCCCTTAAAACATCTTTAAAAACTCCTTTAAATCGATACCTGAACATCAATTATGGATACGACTTTCTTCGGTCGTTATTTTGGTGTGATACAGATGTGTCAATTTCATATGGTGGCAATTGTGATGAGAAAATTAAATAATCATAATGGCTTAACGAAAAAACGTAAAATGTTGTTTATACAAGATTTTTTAAATAAAAAGAGTGGCTAATATTTAAAGAAAATAAATATTAGCCACAATTTTGTCTACTTGGCATAGTTTTTGGTAGATCAGCAACAAATTTGTCTACTATGTCTTTAATTAATAGAAAACAAAAAGGGTAACCAAATGATCTGCACCCCTAAAGTTGGACTTATTATCCAACAGACAGAGGTGCAGATTTTTTATGACCAAATATAAC